>JAYVGA010000415.1:0-4235 GCA_043772635.1 Chitinophagaceae bacterium | reverse complement strand
TTTTGTTTTATTATTCTTTCCTTGTTTTATGCAAGCGCAGAATGTGGGTATTGGTACTACCACCCCACACCCCAATGCTATGCTTGATATAAGCGGCATAAACAAAGGTCTCTTAATACCAAGAGGTGATGCAGCTACCAGAACCGCATTAAATTCAAACACTGCAAAAGGGTTACTTATGTGCGATACAGTAACCAATACTATCTGGATACATAATGGAATAAGCGGTTGGGAATTTTTATCCACCGGTAAAAACTATTGGGTGCAAAATGGTGCCTTGGGAACAGAAATAAAAAACACAAATACAGGTGGTTTCTGGAGTTCAAATTTTGCCACAGTAATTACCAATCCAGGTTTAATAAATCCTCCGGTAAATGGCGCCGGAACGAGATTGATGTGGATGCCAGAGAAAAGTGCTTTTAGGGTGGGTACCGTTAGAAGTAACAGATGGGATGCAGCATACATTGGGTTGTATTCCTTTGCAAGTGGCAGAGCTACTTTAGCATCTGGCTCATCTTCCACGGCAATGGGAGATTCAACAATAGCAAGTGGTCTTTATTCATTTGCTGCCGGGCTTAGTGATACAGCATCTGGAGATATTTCAACCGCATTTGGAGAAGGCACATCTGCAACCGGCTATGGTTCTATTTCTATGGGGCAAAGTTCCATAGCATCCGGTTATATTTCAACAGCCATTGGACAAAGTACAACAGCTACCGGTTCTCTTTCAACTGCAATGGGAGGAAGCACAAATGCAAATAGTTATTCCAGTTTGGCAATAGGGCAATATAACGATGGTATCGCTTCTTCCAATATGATTAATTGGGTGGCAACTGACCCTCTTTTTTACATTGGCAATGGCCTTAATAATGCCAACCGCCACAACGCCATGGTAGTTTACAAAAATGGTAATATGGTTTTAAAAAATCCAACAACAGTATTTACAGACCCAGTTGGTTTTACAGTACCCATAAGCGGTGCTGGTACAAGGATGATGTGGTTGCCAGAGAAAAGTGCATTTAGGGTGGGGACAACAAATGGTACACATTGGGATGCTTCAAATATTGGATTATACTCATTTGCCAGCGGAACAGCTACTTTAGCTTCTGGACAATTTTCAACTGCAATGGGATATAGATCATCTGCAACCGGAGAACTTTCTACAACAATGGGATATTTTACAATAGCAAGTGGAATTTCCTCTACCGCAATGGGAAATGGCACATTCGCAACTGGAATTAGTTCTACAACAATGGGAGGAAGTACAAGAGCAAGTGGGGATTATTCTACGGCAATTGGAGGAGTTACAAGAGCAAGTAGTTATGCTTCATTAGCAATGGGGCAATATAACGATAGTATTACCGGTTCAAATGAAATTGCCTGGGTTTCTACCGACCCTCTTTTTTACATTGGCAATGGAACTTCAAACGTAAACCGTCACAACATCATGGTAGTTTATAAAAATGGGAACATGGTTTTAAAAAATCCAACAACAGTAAGTGCAGACCCGGTTGGTTTTACGGTACCCATAAGCGGTGCTGGTACCAGGATGATGTGGCTGCCTGAGAAAAGTGCATTTAGGGTGGGTACTGTTACTGGTAACCAATGGAATGCTGATAGTATTGGCACCTGGAGTTTTGCATCGGGATATAATGTAAAATCAAGCGGCGAATATTCAACTGCAATGGGCGGAGCTACAGATGCAAGGGGATATGGTTCAACAGCAATGGGCGTCTTTAATACCGCAAGCGGCACTTATTCAACTGCGATGGGCAACGTTACAACCGCAAGCGGCTTTCTTTCTACATCAATGGGATTACGAACCACTTCAAAAGCTTTCGCAAGTGTAGTAATTGGAAGATGGAATGATAGCATAGCCACATCAAATAATAATTTCTGGATAACTTCAGACCCACTCCTGATATTAGGAAATGGCACATCAGATATTGCCCGTAGCAATGCCTTTGTAGTGTACAAAAACGGTAACACCGATATTAATGGTTATACTCAATTAGGTACAATCTCTGAAGCTGCCCCTTCTATTAAAATGAAAAAACTTACCGGCATAAGTCAGCCTGCACAAAACATATGGACCAATGTTGCCCATGGATTAACAAAATCAAAAATTCTTTCTGTAAGTATCATAATGAATGTTCCAGCTTTTGTAAACCTGCCTCCAAACTATACTTATAATGGAGGTTACGAATACCAGTACCAGATTTCTGATACCAATATTGTAGTAATTAACAGCAATGGTAACAGTGCAAATATTTTAAGTAAAAATTTTACCATTTTAATCACTTATGAGGAGTAATTTTTTATAATAATAATTAATTACAACTCACTATTGAAATTTTCTTAAAATTTAAATAACATGAAAAAGCAACTTTATCTTTTTGGTTTATTATTCATTCCTTTTACAGCATTTTCTCAAAATGTGGGCATTGATAAATCAAACCCACAGGCAAAATTAGAAATAAAACAAACCACTAATCTGGAACCTACATTGATGTTATCCGATTCAATCGGAAACTACGCAGGCCGGTTACGTTTTCGCAGTCTTTTTTCGCAATACAGCAACCGGAGCTGGTACACGGATTATAAAGCAGGTGTGTATAGTAAGGACAGCGAAATATTTTTATACAATGACAGTACTAATGTGATGAATATTTATGGTACGGGCAATATTACTATTGGGGATGCTGTAGCCCCGACTGCGAGGCTATCTGTTTTATCAGACAACCCCACTTCTGATATTTTAGATGTAATGGGCAGTTCTTATCAATCAGCATTTAAAATTCTGGGAAATAGAAATGTTGGAATTAAAAACCCAGCTCCTGCTGAAGCATTGGATGTAACGGGAAACATAAATGTAACAGGTACAATAAAAGCCAATGGTGTTGATGGGACACCTAACCAGGTGTTGATGAAAAATAGCAGTGGAAGCTTAGCATGGGGTGATATTACTGAATTTAAAAACCATGTAACATTTAGAACAGTAGGTTCATCCACATGGACAGTGCCAGCAGGAGTAATAAGAATTTGGGTGGAAGCATGGGCTGGTGGTGGTGGCGCATCACAAAACGGGGGCGGTGGGGGCGGTGGTTATGTAACGGCAATTTTTACAGTTACGCCAGCAGGTACAGTTACATACACAGTTGGAGATGGAGGTGCCGGAGCAGCCCCATCAGGAATTTCAGGTATAGGTTCCAGCGTTTCGTTTGGAGCAGTAGCTGTTGTTGCATTTGGCGGCGGCGGCGATAACAGTGGATCAACTCTGACTGTAGCATCAGGAGGAGGGTTCAATGGTACTACTGGTACAGGATATAATGGATGGGTGGGTGAACAAGGCGGGTCTAATCAATATAGCGGGTATCAGATTAATGCCACCACTTTTAGAGAAAATCAAACAGGAGGCAAAGGTGGTAATGGAGGAAATACTATCAACACTGGTGGTAAAGGTGCCTCGTTGTCAAGAGATGCTTCTACCCTCACAGTAAACTATGGCATATTTGGTGGAAATGGGACCTTGCCCGGTGGTGGTGGCGGAAGCTGGGGTACCTGGGGAGGTATTTTCCGGAATGGTGCCCAGGGGTTGGTTATTATTCATTATTAAATATTAAACAAAATGATTACTACACATAACATACTCCTCCTGCCTAACTCTACAGGCACTGCTGTTATTGATATCAATAATATTGTAAGGATAGAAGCCATCAGCAATTACAGTAAATTATTTTTTGCAAATACGTCCACAGGCGGGAGGAAAACTTTAGTAGTAGCCAAAGTATTAAAATGGTTTGATGAGCTATTATCGGATAAAGGTTTTATAAGAATCCACCGCTCTCATCTTATTAATATATCCTGCATAAACAGTTACAATAATAACAACCGGCATAAAATTATTTTACAAAACCAGGAGCAGATAAATATTTCAAGAAGAAAAAGAAGCAGTATTATTAAAAGACTGGCAATAATGCCTGCTGCATAATTTATTGGCAATTATATTTAACGTTCATCCTCAGAAAATTTGAATAGAACCGTTTTATTGGCAGCCCCAGCTGCCGGCAGGCTTAATTGTTTTTTATAGTATCAAAACAATATTGCCTGTTATGTTATAGAAATAACTATTGACTGTTAGCAGGCAAAAAAGGTTTCAGGCTTCTCTTTCTTATACACTTGCTATTGGTTATATTAGCAGTTGAATGTATAAACTCATTTTATCCATAACACTA
>JAYVGA010000414.1:0-2563 GCA_043772635.1 Chitinophagaceae bacterium | reverse complement strand
GCACAAATCGGAATAAAATACCTGTTGCTCCGGTCTGCAGGTTTTAACCATGCAGACATTAAAGCTGCAAAAGAATTGGGCATAAGGGTAGCACGGGTTCCAGAGTATTCTCCTTATGCAATAGCCGAGCATACCCTTGCATTAATGCTTACATTAAACCGCAAACTGATAAAAGCCCATAACCGTATACGGGAAATGAATTTTTCGTTGGATGGACTAACAGGTTTTGATATGCATGGAAAAACAGTGGGCATAATAGGTACCGGAAAAATTGGAAAAATTGTAATTGAAATATTAAAAGGTTTCGGTTGTACGCTGCTGGCATTTGATGTATACCAGGATAAAAAATGGGCCAAAGACGCCAATGTAAAATATGTAACCCTGCAACAATTGTGTGGCCAATCAGACATAATAAGCCTTCATGCGCCACTAACGGAACAAACAAAATATATTCTCAATAAGGCTACTTTTTTAAAAATGAAAAAAGGAGTGATGATTATTAATACCAGCCGTGGCGGATTAATAAATACAAAAGATATTATTGTGGCTTTAAAATCGGGGAAGATAGGTTACCTGGGCCTGGATGTATATGAAGAAGAAAAAGGTTTGTTCTTTGAAGACCATTCAGAAGATATTCTGCAGGATGATATTATTGCGAGGCTGCTCACTTTCCCCAATGTACTCATCACCAGCCACCAGGCTTTTTTAACCGATACTGCCCTGCAGAATATTGCAGATACTACTATGAGCAATCTTGATTGTTTTGAAAAAAATGCTGCCTGCGAAAACGAACTATAAAAAATTTTCAAACTAATCTTTTTTACTTTTTAATTCAATAAATATTTAAGGGAGTAAATATTTAAAATGCCTATGGTTTGTTGAATAGAAAAGGGTGCATTTCAAATTATCGCTTTTGTTATGCTGAGGAACGAAACATCTCTATCTGCAATGCTTGAGATGCTTCGTTCCTCAGCATGACAATGGAGAAGAAAAGAGCGAAAAACAAAAGCGACCATTTGAAATGGACCCTGGATAGCTGGCATTGAGTTCGTAACATGATAATCATTTAAATTTGTATCAAATAAATCTATATGGGCAAAACAAGCGAATTTATAGAGCCAAAGCACAAAGAATTTATTGAAAAACAGCACCTGTTTTTTGTAAGCACCGCACCGCTTAGTGCAAGCGGGCATATTAATCTTTCTCCAAAAGGTTTAGACAGTTTCCGGGTTTTATCACCCAGCCTGGTGGGCTATATGGATATTATTGGAAGTGGTAACGAAACCTCGGCTCATATACTGGAAAACAGCCGCATCAGCTTTATGTTTTGTGCCTTTGATGGCCCGCCAAATATTCTTCGCCTGTATGGAAAAGGCAGAACAATTTTACCCCATGATGCAGCGTGGGCAGAACTTTCCAAACAGTTTATTATTCATGCATCTACCAGGCAAATAATTGTAGCCGATATTTTCCAGGTGCAAACTTCCTGCGGCTTTGGTATTCCTTATTATGAATATTCAGGCGAACGGGATCATTCTTTTAAATGGGCAGAAAGCAAGGGTGCCGGAGGATTGGAGAATTATAAAAATGAAAAAAACAGGATCAGCATGGATGGGTTGCCTACTGCTATGGCAATGAAATAATTTATTGAATGCTCAATAATTTCTCAGGCTGTGGTAAATAACAATTTATAAGCTGCCAGCATCAATACCACCGCCAGCAAATATTTTAAAATGATTTGATTAAACTTTATAGAACCAAAATAAGCACCACCAACTCCGCCAGCAAAAGCAATGGCAACATAAGCAACCATATCTGTACTAAATTGAATGCCCTTGGTAAGTTGCCCCGCCAGGCCTGCTATAGAATTTACAAATATGAACAGCGCACTGATGCCCGCTGCTTTCTTCATATCAGTCCATTTTAATAATAGCAGTAACGGCGTTAAAATAATACCGCCGCCAATACCAATCATTCCTGAAAGTAAACCAATGCCAGCACCAATTACCAATGATAAAACGGTATTTGATTTTTTTATTTCATCAACAGTAACGGTATTAAAAAATAAAAAACGAATGATGGGTATGAGCAATAATAAACCCAATATTTTTTTATAAGCAAAAGTATCTATTGAAATTAATCCACCCACAAATGCCATAGGCACAGAGGCGAGTGCAAAGGGTAAAAATATTTTCCAGTTAAAATGGTTGCCCCGGTAAAACTGAATGAAGGAAGTAAGGGATACAAAAAGATTTAATAACAGGGCGGTTGGTTTCATTACATCGGGCGTAAAACTAAAAATGGCCATTAGAGCTAAATAACCGCTGGCACCGCCATGCCCAACAGACGAATACAAAAAAGCAACTAAAAATAATAAACCATAAAACAGGTAAATGTTTTCCATAAAAAATTATGCAGGTAATAAATGTACTGTTACCAATTCTCCTTCTTTGCAAGCAGTTGTTTCTTCGGTTATTTCTATTAAACAGTTTGCCCTGGCAAAAGAACTGAGGCGGTAACTTTCCTGTGCATCCAGCATCACAGCTTTTTCTCCATCATAAAA
>JAYVGA010000413.1:0-4860 GCA_043772635.1 Chitinophagaceae bacterium | reverse complement strand
TAAATGTTTAAAGTCGGCATACGCCTCGTTCGTTCTAATCGTAGCAACCCGGCCTTGAAACAGGGTTTGGCAAAAGCAAGGTTTTTGTGAAAAATATTTCGTTGACTGTGGAATAAAAAGCACAGCGGTTTATGCCGCAAAAGCAACGAAAGCGCAGCGGATATTTTTTACAAAACCCGTGGCCAGCCGCAATGCAATGAAGGTGCAGACCTTGCTTTTGGCAAAGCCTGTCAAGAAATTTGCGACAGATAAGGATGAATGAGTTTTTTAAAAGTTGATTCTTGTAAAATCTTCTTTGCAGAGTCTTTATAATTTGGAGTATCTGGAATTGTGTTTGGTGAGGTACGAAGCAATCTCAATTCCCAATATCTTTATCCGGTGCAGTTCTACCGGCTTGTTTGCCGCAGGCGTAAAAGAAATAAGGCGGGTGTACTGCACCGGGTCATTGCAATAGTTTTTGCAAAGTCTTTTTTTGTAAAAGTCATTTTGGCGTCTAATACAATTTGAATAATCTGGAATTGTGTTTGCAGAGGTACGAAGCAATCTCAATTCCCAATCTCCTTATCCTGCACAGTTCTCCAGGCTTATTTGCCGCAGGCGTAAAAAAAATAAGACGGGTGTACTGTGCCGGGCTAAAGCATTATAATTTGTAAAGTCTTAAAATTTGTTTACACAATCTTTCTGAATTGCCCGTTAGGGATTGAGTGGAAATCCTTCGCAGAAGATTGCAACGTAAAGCCCGACCCGATAGGGAAACGGCATAAATTCTTATCTACTTATATTAATACCTTTCAGTACCCGATCGGCAACAATTGAATGTAACTTTTGTAACCAAACGCAAAGTATCTAAAAAGCACCTTTGTAGTTAGATAAAATAAATATCATGGAAATTTTAGGCTTTGCCCTGGCAGCACTGGTAGGTATTTCGTTAGGCTTAATTGGTGGCGGCGGCTCTATATTAACTGTGCCAATTCTTGTGTATGTAATGGGTGTTAGCCCTATACTTGCTACATCATATTCTTTATTCATCGTGGGTTCTACTTCTATGGTAGGCGCATTTAATAATTACCGCAAGGGATTTGTACAAATAAAAACTGCCCTGCTTTTTGGGCTCACTTCAATAACCACTGTTTTTTTAACCAGAAAGTTTATCATTCCTGCAATACCAAAACAAATAGTAACCATTGGGAATTTTGTTTTGACAGAAAATATGCTGATGATGATATTGTTTGCGGTCCTTATGCTGGTGGCATCCATTGCTATGATAAAAAACGGAAGTAAAGATGAAGTTGAACAAACAACAGATGATATAAACGCTAAAAAAATTAACCTGCCCAAGTTACTGATGTATGGTGTTGCTATAGGATTAGCAACTGGATTATTAGGCGCCGGCGGGGGTTTTTTATTAATTCCCACATTGGTGTTATTGGTTGGGTTACCTATGAAAGAGGCTGTAGGTACTTCGCTGTTGATAATCGCTTTAAATTCTTTGATAGGCTTTACCGGAGACTTAGGGCATTTTATAATGGACTGGGTATTCCTCGGAAAAATTACTGCTATTGCTGTGGCAGGAATTTTTATTGGGGGTTATATCAGCAAGAAAATTGAGGGTGCAAAACTTAAAAAGGCGTTTGGTTGGTTTGTTTTAATCATGGGCATCTACATACTCATCAAAGAAATATTTTTAAAATAATAAGTTTAATCTTAAGAGAAGTGTAACCAATGTTACCAACAAGTAGAAAAACTAAAATCATTTTTGCAAAATAAAATTTAAATAAAATTATTATGAACATAGAACAGATTTATACAGGATGTTTAGCTCAGGGTGCTTATTATATTACCAGCAATGGCGAAGCTGCCATTATTGACCCACTTCGTGAAACACTACCTTACTTAAACAGGTTACAAAAAGATGAAGTAAAACTTAAATATATTTTTGAAACACATTTTCATGCAGACTTTGTTAGCGGCCATTTGGATCTGGCAAAAATCACCGGTGCTTTCATTGTATATGGACCCAACGCCAAGCCTGAATTTAAATTTATTTCTGCCAAAGATGGAGAAGAATTTAAAGTTGGTGATATAACCATCAAAGTATTGCATACACCAGGCCACACCATGGAAAGTACTACCTATCTTTTAAAAAATGAAGCCGGAAAAGATTACTGCATATTTAGTGGCGACACTTTGTTTTTGGGAGATGTAGGCCGTCCTGATTTAGCTCAAAAAGCAGCTGGCATGACGCAGGAAGAATTAGCCGGTTTGTTATACGAAAGTTTGAATAATAAAATTATGCCGTTGGCGGATGATGTGATCGTTTACCCTGCACATGGGGCTGGAAGCGCCTGTGGTAAGAATATGATGAAAGAAACAGTGGATACTTTAGGCAATCAAAAAAGAATGAACTACGCTTTAAACCAACCCGATAAAGATTCATTTATAAAAGCGGTAACCGATGGCTTGCTGCCACCACCAGCCTATTTTGGTTTAAATGTGGCCATGAATAAAAAAGGGTATGAAAGTTTTGAATCTGTTTTAAATTATGGCATGAGGGCTTTATCACCAGCCGAATTTGAAGCTGCGGCTGAAAATACAGAAGCCCTGATTTTAGATACAAGGGCTGATACTGAATTTTACAAGGGCTTTATTCCACAATCAGTAAATATTGGTTTAAATGGAGATTTCGCCCCCTGGGTTGGTGCGTTAATTGCTGATGTAAAACAACCCTTGTTATTAGTTACAGATGAAGGCCTTGAAGAAGAAACGGTAACCCGTTTGAGCCGTGTAGGTTTCGATAATTTATTGGGGCATTTAAAAGGAGGTTTTGCAGCCTGGCTTGCAGCAGGAAAGGAAGCAGATGTAGTAGATAGGATAACTGCCGGGCAATTTGCAAAAGAGGTAACAATCGGTGAAGATAAAGTGATAGATGTGCGTAAAGAAACGGAGTATGCTGCAGAGCATGTTGATGAAGCGTATAACAGGCCATTGGCTGCCATCAACGAATGGGTAAAGGATATAAAACCTGAAGAACATTTTTTTCTGCATTGTGCCGGAGGTTACCGCAGTATGATGGCAGCATCCATATTACAAGCCCGTGGATATAGAAATTTTACAGAAATAGCTGGTGGATTTAAAGACATTAGCGAAACGACTGTACCTAAAACAGATTTTGTATGCCAAAGTAAAGTAATGAAGGCGTGAGAGATCAAGAGCAGCCGAAAGGCTGCCTTTTTATTTTGCATAAACAGTGAACCATCTCAGGTGTAACAAAAGTTACCAAAAAGCTGTTGGCACGAAAATATTTTTAAACCCATCAAAATCTAAAAAAAACGATATGCCTGCTAAAAAAATCATTATTGTCGGTGGTGGCAATGCCGGACTTTCCGTTGCTGCACAGCTTTTACACAAAGACAAAAGTCTTGAGATAAGTATTATTGACCCTTCCGAAAAACATTATTATCAACCAGCATGGACTTTAGTGGGTGCAGGTATCTTCGACATCAATAAAACAGTTCGTAACGAAAGTAATTTAATCCCAAAAGGAACTAAATGGATTAAAGAGGCAGTGGAAATATTTCTTCCCAAAGAAAATAAAATAGTTTGTAAAAACGGGTCTTCTTATGAGTATGATGCACTGATTGTTTGCCCGGGCATTCAATTAGACTGGCAAAAAATAGAAGGCCTGAAAGAAACATTGGGAAAAAATAATGTGAGTAGCAATTATTCTTTTGATATAGCGCCTTATACATGGGAAATAATTAAAAACTTTAAAGGGGGTACAGCAGTTTTTACCAACCCTGTTTCGCCTGTTAAATGCGGAGGTGCGCCTCACAAAATAATGTACCTGGCTTGCGACTATTGGCGTAAACAAGGCATACTGGATAAATGTGATGTGCATTATTTAACCGGAGCCAGTGTGATTTTTGGTGTAAAAGAATATGCTGCTACCCTTACGGAATTGATAAAGCATTATAATATAAAAGTACACTTTGGGGTTAATGTAAATGAAATTGATGGCGCAAATAAAACGGTGTATTATGAAGAAAAAGATGCAGAAGGTATTGCTTTTTCAAAAGCAATGAGCTTTGATATTTGCCATGCCGTACCGCCGCAATCTGCACCAGATTTTATAAAAAATAGCCCGCTTACAGATACCAATAACCCTTACGGTTACGTGGAAGTTAATAAAATAACCATGCAGCATAGCCGCTATCCGAATGTATTTGCGTTAGGTGATTGCAGCAATGCACCATCTAGTAAAACGGGTGCGGCCATTCGTAAGCAGGCACCGGTAGTAGTACAAAATCTACTGGCCTTTTTATCCAATCAGCCATTGACTGGCCAATATACTGGTTATAGTGCCTGCCCTATTCCTACGCAATATGGTAAGCTAATGCTGGCAGAGTTTGATTATACCAACACACCTGCAATGACTTTTCCTTTTGACCAGGCAAAGCCCAGGTGGACCATGTGGATTTTAAAAACCAAAGTTTTACCGTGGCTTTACTGGAACAAAATTTTAAAAGGAACTGCATAGAATTACTGAGTATTTATCCACAAAAGACAGGATAGCCATAAACATCGTTTGTATCATTTGTGCCGGCATAGTAATAGCCATCGTAGTCATTATTGAATCATTTTAAAAATAAAAATTATGAAAAAGAACATGGGACCAGCAGACAGAATTATCAGGATAACCCTTGCGATAGTGGTTGCATTTCTGTATTACAACAAAACGGTTACCGGTACAGCAGGTATTGTATTGCTTGTGTTCGCCGGCATTTTTATATTAACCAGTTTTGTAGGTTTTTGTCCGCTTTATAAATTAGTGGGACTAAATACATGCCCTGCAAAACAAAA
>JAYVGA010000412.1:0-6378 GCA_043772635.1 Chitinophagaceae bacterium | reverse complement strand
TTGTTAGTTTCATAAAAATAATTTTTTAAGGTTTTAAAAGTTGGCAGTTTGGTGCCGGTTGCGCAGGTAAGACGTAATCAGGAGATGATCGTTTAATCAGTAAAAATTTTTTTTGTCATTGGGTCATTAGTCAATAAGTGAATTGTCAATAGCCATAAATTTTTATGTTGCGGGTTAGGTATATTAACCAACATCCATTAATGACTTAATGACCTATTGACCAAATGACCATTTAAAACTTTGAAACTAAAACATAGCCGTCTGCATGGGAAGTATATTAAAACTTTTGCGGTGATACTTGCACAAACCATTTTGTTCTATAGCCATGCGGTGCTGTGCAGTACCATAACCTTTATTGGTATCCCAGCCATAAAAAGAAAATTCTTTGTGCAGTTGCTGCATGTATTCATCCCGGTAAGTTTTGGCAAGAATACTTGCCGCGGCAATAGATGCATAAATACCATCACCTTTTATTATACAATGATGATTTATTTTTTGGCAGGGTTTAAAACGGTTGCCATCTATTAAAAGTTGCTGGGGCGTTAGGGTTAATTGTGCTATAGCAAGGTGCATGGCTTTAAAAGATGCCTGCAAAATATTTATTTCATCAATATCATTATTATCTACAGATGCTACTGCAAAAGCAATAGCTTCTTTTTCTATGATGGACCTTAGCAGTTCCCTGTTTTTTTCGTTTACCTGTTTGCTGTCGTTTAATAAGGGATGATAAAAATCTTTGGGCAGTATAACGGCTGCTGCAAAAACAGGACCTGCATAACAACCACGCCCGGCTTCATCTACACCTGCTTCTGTTTTGTTTTTATGTAAAAATGGCTCCAGCATATTCAACAAATATCAGTTATTTTTTTAAAAATGTTTTCATGCTCTTTTAATCAACTATGGCTTAGTAACTTTGCGCCTCATATGACAAATAAAGTACAACAACATAATAATAAACAGGTGGCCACCTGGCTGCTTATTGGTGTGGCCATGATAATAGTGCAGGTAATTATTGGTGGCATAACAAGGCTTACAGAGTCGGGCCTTTCTATTACAGAATGGAAACCGGTTACAGGCGCATTACCCCCATTAAATGATATAGCCTGGCAGGCAGAGTTTGATAAATACAGAACTACAGATCAGTTTAAATATGTGCACCAGCATTTTTCTATGGCCGATTTTAAATTTATTTTTTTCTGGGAATGGTTTCACCGCTTATGGGCAAGATTGCTGGGTGTGGTTTTCCTGGCAGGATTTATTTATTTTATTGTAAAGAAAAAACTGAACAGGCAAATGATAACTCCATTGATTGTGTTGTTTTGCCTTGGTGCATTGCAGGGGCTGGTGGGCTGGCTAATGGTTAAGAGCGGACTGGTGCCCGAAAAATTTTATGTGGGACATATAGAATTAACTACACATTTAATTGCAGCAATTATACTGCTGGTTTATACCGCCTGGTTTGCATATAGTCTTATGCAGGGCATGCAGGTAAAAGTAGCGCAACGCAGCATCAGGTATTATATTTATTTAATTGCCGCCCTGGTATTTTTTCAATTAATATATGGCGGCTTTATGGCGGGCCTTAAAGCCGCAGCCATAGCACCAACATGGCCGGATATTAATGGGAGTTTTTTTCCGGCAGCACTTTATGAGCTTAAACCGTGGGTACAAAATTTAGTAAACAATCCTGTTACTATTCATTTTATACACCGGGGGCTTGCTTATATTTTATTGTTGGTGGTTATTTTATTTTTTGTTGAATCAAGAAAAATAACACAGCATCCCCTTTTTAAAAAATTAAGTAATGCTTTGCTGCTATTACTGTTGCTGCAGGTGCTGCTGGGTATTTTTACTGTACTGAATGGTACAGATAAAACGGCACTCGTATGGCTGGGTGTGAGCCACCAGCTGGTAGCCATGATTCTTGTATTGTGCCTCACTGCGTTATCGTTCCTGCTTAGCAAAACCGGCTAAGGTTGTTTTTTAAATAGCAGCTGCATACTATTTTGTAGTATTTTTAGTTTACAGCGTATACATGAGAGCACAACTAAAAAATATCTACCAGTTTTTTCCTGTACAGTTATTTTTACTGCATTTTAGAAAGTACCAGGTACTGCTGCTGTTTTGGTTTATACTGGGCAGTACCATTAACAGTAGTTTTTTAAAAAACTTTGGAGCCGATGCATTGTTTTTTGCGCCGGAGTACCTGGGCAGTGTAAATATGCTGGGTGCCGTTATAACCGGTATTGCCTGGGGCGTATTTATTATGAGCTGGAATATTACTACGTTTATATTGCATAGCAAGCGGTTTAAATTTTTGGCCTCCACCGTTAATCCATTTTTAAAATATTGCATTAATAACAGCATCCTGCCGCTGCTGTTCCTTATTTTTTATTTTGCCAACCTGTACCGGTTTAATGATTATAAGGAGCTTATGAATTTTAGTGAAATTATAAGTACACTCAGTGGCATAGTGCTGGGCATTATTTTTTTACTGGCCGTTTCATTTGCTTATTTTTTTGGTGCAGGTAAAACTATCAGCCGCACCATGGCTGCTGTTATTGGTAACCCTGAGCTGTTTAAAAAAACGTTTAAAACCAAAGAATACCCGGCAGATGAATTTGGCCTTAAGGTAAATTATTACCTCACCGGTTTTATGCGCCTGCGCAAAGCACGTAATGTGGGGCATTACCGCCAGGATTTTTTAGACACTGTTTTTAAGCGGCATCATATTGCTGCCATTGCCTGCATGCTGCTGGCATTTATTTTTTTGGTTGTGGTAGGTTTTTTCCTGGAGGTTCGTTTTTTTGAAATGCCTGCAGCAGCCAGCATCCTCATCTTTTTTGCAGTAATGATTGCATTTATTGGTTCGCTCACTTATTTTTTGCAAAGCTGGAGTTTGCCGGTAGCCATACTGCTGGCCATACTCATTAATTTTTTGTATAAACAAGACCTGATAGATCCCCGTAACAAAGCATATGGCCTTAGCTATATAAACAAAGAAAACCGCCCGGCCTATAACAAACAAAGCCTGCAGCAATTGTGCAGCGCACCACAGCTTGCCGCCGATAAAGCCAGTATGATAGCCGTGCTGGAAAAATGGAAAGCAAAACAGCAGCAGGAAAAACCAATTTTAATATTTATAAATGTGAGTGGCGGAGGGCTGAGAAGTGCAGCCTTTGTAATGAATACCCTGCAGCAACTGGATAGCGCTACCGGCGGAAAATTAATGCAGCATACTTTTTTAATTAGCGGTGCCAGCGGAGGTATGCTGGCGGCTACTTATTACCGTGAGTTGTACCGGTACAAATTAAAAGATTCTACGTTTAATATTTACAGCAATGAGTACAGCAATGTTATCTGCAGCGATTTGCTTAACCCGGTATTTACTTCTATGATAGCAAGGGATATTTTTGCACCCATGCAAAAATTTTCTGTGGGCAATAACCGGTATATAAAAGACAGGGGTTATGCTTTTGAAAAAAAATTAAGCGATAATACCCGTGGTTTACTCAATATACAGTTAAAGGATATTGCTGAAGATGAAAAGCAGGCCAGGGTACCCATGATTATTTTTAACTCTGTAATTAAAAGCGATGGAAGAAAATTATTGATAGGTACACAGCCGCTGAGTTTTATGATGAAGCCCAGGTATTTTCAAACAGATACCAGCGTGAGTGCAGATGCAGTGGATTTTGCAGCCATGTTTAAAAACCAGGAGCCAATGAATTTGAGAGTATTAACTGCTATGCGGATGAATGCCACTTTCCCTTATGTTTTACCCAATGTGTGGCTGCCCAGCCACCCGGTTATTGATGTAATGGATGCGGGTCTGCGGGATAATGTGGGCACCGAAACCAGTTTGCGTTTTGCAGATAATTTTAAAGAGTGGATAAAAGAAAATACCGGTGGCGTAATTTTATTACAATTAAGAGACAGGGTAAACGACGACTGGCAGAATACTTCCGAGCCACAATCGTTTACCGATATGATTGTAACACCCGCCACCATGCTGCAACACAACTGGTTTAGCCTGCAAAATTATTTTCAGGCAGATCAGTTCAGTTATTTTAACAGCAACAACGATTCTCTGTTAAAAAAAATAACCATCCTGTATAAACCTGCCAAAGTAGAAAAAGGAGCTGCACTTAATTTTCATTTATCTGCCAGGGAAAAAAGAGATATCATTCAATCTTTTTACAGCGATATAAATGCTGATGCAGTAAAAAAAATGAAGGAACTTTTAAAAAAGTAAGAAGCTGTTTGAATTATTTATTTTTTTATTATTATGTAGATAAAAGATGCCAAAGGTATGCCTATGAAAGCCTGCCTGGCTGCGCCGGCAGACAGGGATTGTGACCCCTACGCAAGCATAGGGGCAGACACAACAATGATCCTGTGAAAAACTAAAGCTGGTACTAAAAATATTTAACTCAACAAGATTCTAAGGCTGCAGCAGGCGGAAAAATTTTTCTGCAATTTCAATATCAAAATGTTTGGCTGTGGTACTGGGTTCTCCATCAATATGCAGCGGGGCATGCTTCATATTATCTATCCTTAATTTTTTTGTTTGAAAATAAAGAATATCCTCTTTATGAAATTTTTTTTCGGTATTGGTTATTTCTCCAAGCCTTATTTGCTTAAGCAAAGAATAGAGCATGCGTATTTTACTCATCTTTTTTACAATCACAATATCCAGCAGCCCATCGCATATACTGGCTTTGGGAGCAATGGTTACGTTATTACCAAACTGGTTACTGTTTGCTATGCTTATAAAAAAAGCTTCGGCTTTTATTTCCATACCGTTTATAAAAATGATAAACGGGTAAGGCCTGGCTATTAAAAAATTTTTTACGGTTTGCTGCACATAGGTAACCAGGCCACGGGTATGCTGCTCTGCAAAATCATGCGCTACCTGTGCATCAAAGCCAAGGCCGCAAAGCATACAGCTAAAATGTTTGTTTATATAAAAGCCATCTATAAAAGAAGCATTTCCTTTAAAAATAATTTCCAGTGCTTTTTCAGAATTGGACGGTATGCATGCAGCCATGGCCAGGCCATTACCCGATCCCATGGGAATGATGCCAACATTTACATTTGTGTTTTGCAAAAAAGCGGTTACCTGGTTTACCGTGCCATCTCCTCCACAAATAATTATATCTGTAATATTTTCTGCAGTTATTTTTTGGACAAGAAAGCTATAATCTGCATCGGCCCTGGTTTCCATTATCTCGTATGCTATGCCCTGTGCTGCAGTTTTGGTCTCAATCATCTGCAGCAGCGATTCTTTATTTTTGGTACCTGATATAGGGTTTATGAAGTAAATGAATTTTCGGTTCATGGTTAAACGGGGGTGATGGGCAATGGTGAATAAGCAATATATTTCAATATCGAATGTCGGATATCGAATTTGAAAATTTCAACAGTCTAAAGATATTTTAATTGATATCATATTAATAAATTTTATTAATACCTAACTCTCAAATTGCAATGCCACATCCGACATCCAACATTCGATATTCGATATTAAATATTCACTACCATCTCATGAGCGCACTGGCCCAGGTAAAGCCGCTGCCAAAAGCTGCTACACAAATTAAATCACCATTTTTAATTTTGCCATGCTCCCATGCTTCGGATAAAGCAATAGGAATAGATGCCGCTGTGGTGTTGCCAAACTTTTGAATATTATTAAATACCTGGTCGTCTCTCAGCTTAAGTTATTGCTGCACAAATTGTGCAATGCGCAGGTTGGCCTGGTGCGGTACCAGTAATTTTAAATCGGCGGTGGTAAAATTATTTTGGGTTAAAGCTTCCATAATAACTTCCGGAAATTTTACCACGGCTTTTTTAAACACCGCCTGCCCATCCATATTGGGAAAGTTTTGTGCTTTATCAATCATAGCATGGCTCATAAACATTTCGCCCACAGGTGCCTCATCAAAATCGGCTACGGGTTGCTGCAGCCAGTGATTGGCATGCGTGCCGGGGTTGCACATGGCCAGCATTTCTGCATTTTCTCCATCGCTATGCAGGTGCGTGCTTAAAATGCCCCTGCCTTCTTCCTTTGCCGGTTGCAATACTACAGCAGCAGCACCATCACCAAAAATTACCGATACATTTCTCCCACGCGTCGTCATATCCAAACCTATAGATTGTAATTCTGATCCTACTACTAAAATATTTTTGTACATTCCGGTTTTAATATATTGATCTGCAACCGATAAAGCATAAATAAAACCAGAACATTGGTTGCGAATATCTAGTGCGCCAATTGTTTTTATTCCTAAATCCTTTTGTAAAGTAACTCCTGGGCCAGGAAAATAGTAGTCTGGCGTAATAGTTGCAAAAACTATAAAATCGATGTCATCTTTTGCT
>JAYVGA010000411.1:0-8334 GCA_043772635.1 Chitinophagaceae bacterium | reverse complement strand
TGCTTTTTTAAAAGCATTTCACGGGCGCACATCGCTGGCTGTGGCGGCTACCGATAATCCTTCTATTGTGGCTCCTGTAAACGAAACAGAAAATGTGTTGTTTCTTCCTTTTAATGATGAGTTTTCTTTAACAGCAGCTTTTAATAAAAATGAAATTGCTGCAGTAATTATCGAAGGTATACAGGGAGTGGGCGGTATTAATGTAGCCAGTGAATCTTTTCTCCGTACCATAAGAACATTATGCGATGCACACAACGCAGTGTATATAGCAGATGCTGTGCAATGTGGTTATGGCCGCAGCGGCCGGTTTTATTCGCATGATTATGCAGGTGTAAATGCAGATATTTATACGATGGCAAAGGGAATGGGTAATGGGTTTCCCATTGGCGCCATTTCTATAGCACCAAAATTTGCAGCCAAACATTTTATGCTGGGCACAACATTTGGCGGCAATCACCTGGCGTGTGCAGCAGCCCTGGCCGTGCTGGAAGTGATAGAAAAAGACAACCTGATGCACAATGCAACCAAGGTAGGAAATTACCTGGTGGAGGAACTGAAAAAATTGCCTCATATTACAGAAGTGCGGGGCATGGGTTTGATGATTGGGATTGAATTGCCGGAAGACATGAAACAGGTAAAGAAAAATTTATTGCATAAACATAAAATTTTTACCGGCGAAGCCAAGCCAAATGTGATCAGATTATTGCCGGCTTTAAATATTACAAAAGCAGAAGCCGATATTTTTTTAAAAGCAATAGCCGCCGAGCTTGTTGCTCCCGGTCTCGTACACACGGTCTGACGGCCTCCGTCTGACCGATAAATAGTAGGGGTGTATGGTCGGTCACACGGAGACCGTAAGACCGGAATTTTTTTTTTGAATGATAAACACTAAAAATAAATCGTTGCTAAATAATTTTCCTTTAAATGCTGGCAGCCCAAATTTTATTTCTGTAAATAATGTAACAGATATAAATGCATTGGTACAAAAAGCATTGCAGTATAAAGCCCATCCTTTAATGGATGTGGCTCTTGGCGCCAATAAAAAAATAGGGCTGTTATTTTTAAATCCAAGTTTGCGCACCCGTATCAGCACACAGGTAGCGGCAAAAAACCTGGGCATGGAAACCATTGTTTTTAATGTAGATAAAGAAGGCTGGGCACTTGAATTTGCAGAAGGCGCTATTATGAATGGAGCCAATGTGGAGCATATAAAAGATGCGGCTCCCGTGCTGAGCAGTTATTTTGATATTTTATGTATCCGCACATTTCCTTCTTTACAAAACCGGGAAGAAGATTATGCAGAAACTATTATCAACCAATTTATAAAATATGCCGGCGTGCCGGTGGTGAGTTTAGAGAGTTCAACACTACATCCTTTGCAATCCCTGACTGATATCATTACTATTCAGGAAGAGCTTCGCAAAGTTCCCCCCTTAGGGGGCGGGGGGGGCAAACCAAAAGTTGTGTTAACCTGGGCACCACATATAAAACCATTGCCGCAGTGCGTAGCCAATTCATTTTCTCAATGGGTAAATGCATGGGGTGATGCAGACTTTGTAATTACGCATCCCGAAGGGTATGAGCTGGATACCCAATTTACAAATGGCGCAACTGTTACACACAACCAACAGGATGCTTTAAAAGATGCCGATTTTGTGTATGTAAAAAACTGGAGTGCTTTTACTGATTATGGCGCCATGCCCGAGGTTAAAGAAGAATGGATGCTCACCAATAAAAAATTATCAGAAAGTAATGGTGCTAAAATTATGCATTGCCTGCCTGTAAGAAGAAATGTGGAACTGAGTGATGAAATACTGGATGGTACCAACAGTTTGGTAACGCAACAGGGAGGCAACAGGGTATGGGCAGCCCAGGCGGTGATTGCAGAAATATTAAATGCCCCCTGACCCCTTGTGGGTAATATCATTTTGCCACGCCCTTCAGGGCGTGGATAGAAAATAGAAATAAGAAACTGGGCTTTAGCCCAAAAAATGGTTTGGCTAAAGCCAATAAAACTAACAACCACCTTAATCCACGCCCTGAAGGGCGTGGCAAATCAAATGGCAGTGCTTAACTAAATGACATTGCCCGAAGGGGAACTTAAGGGGATGTTTTTACAAACTTTTTTGAATTTATATAATGAGTAATCATTCGAATAACAATGAAGCCTTCGCATTACGATCCTTCCCCGCCGGGGGAGGCAGGGAGGGGGCTTTAATTATCATAAAAATTGGCGGCAATATCATTGATGATGAAATTAAATTATTATCATTCTTAAAAGATTTTGCGTCTGTAGAAGGAAATAAAATTTTGGTACATGGCGGTGGTAAACTTGCTACCCGTGTGGCAGAAGCCATGGGCATACCGCAGCAAATGGTGGAAGGCAGAAGAATTACCGATGCAGAAACTTTAAAAATAGTAACAATGGTGTATGCCGGTTACATTAATAAAAATATTGTGGCATTATTGCAGGCACAGGGTTGCAATTCCTTAGGATTAAGCGGAGCAGATGGTAATGTGATCCTGTCTCATAAAAGAGTTGTTAACTCCCATTTAGGAGCGGGGGGGGCTGAAGGGCTTTATGGTTTTGCAGGAGATGTAGATGAAGTAAATGTTGCATTCATTCAATCGTTATTAAACCAAAACAACAGCCTGGTTTTTTCTCCCATCACACATAATAAGCAGGGATTATTATTAAACACTAATGCAGATACCATTGCCCAGGAAATTGCAAAAGCCATGAGTGCCTTTTATAAAGTATCGCTTATTTATTGTTTTGAAAAACCAGGTGTGCTAATGGATGCAGCAGACGACAGTAGTGTAATTACAAGCATTAACCCGGCAACTTTTATTGAGCTAAAAGAAAAAAAAATAATTGCAGATGGAATGATTCCAAAACTGCATAATGCATTTGCAGCACTGAATGCAGGTGTACAGCAAATAAGTATTGGCCATGCAGAAAACTTACAGCAAATTATTCTTCAGCAAAGCGGTACAGCTATCATACATGAATAACGAAAAGCTACATATCATTACCCGGGATGCCATTGCTTTGCTGCAGCAGCTTATTGCTATCCCATCGCTGAGCAAGGAGGAAGATAAAACGGGAGAATGTATAAAATCATTTTTAAACGAAAGATCAATAACAGTACAGCAAGTATTGAATAACCTGTGGGCCGTAAATAAAAATTATGATCCTTTAAAGCCAACTATCCTTTTAAATTCGCATCATGATACTGTGCCTGCAAACTCTGCTTATACCAGGAATCCTCACCAGCCACAAATTGAAAATGGAAAATTATTTGGCCTGGGCAGTACAGATGCAGGAGCCTCGCTGGTGAGCCTTATGGCAGCGTTTATTTATTTTTATGATGCTGTAGATATGCCCTATAATATTTTATTTGCCGCCAGTGCCGAAGAAGAAATAAGCGGTACGGATGGAATAGAAAAATTATTTGAAGACGAATTGTTTAGTTCTTTTTTTAAACACCCGGATAGCTTTGCCATTGTGGGAGAACCTACACAGTTAGAACTGGCTATTGCAGAAAAAGGCCTGCTGGTACTGGATTGCGAAGCCATTGGTAAAGCCGGGCATGCTGCAAGAGATGAAGGCAATAATGCCATTTACAAAGCGCTGGAAGCCATCAACTGGTTTAGCAGTTACCAGTTTGATAAAGTATCGCCTTTGTTAGGAAAAATTAAAATGACAGTTACATCCATGCATACACAAAACAAAGCACACAATGTAGTACCGGCACAGTGCAGTTTTGTGGTAGATGTAAGGGTTACAGAATTATATACCCACGAAGAAATTATTGAAACCATACAACAGCATGTGGCAGTAAATATAAAGCCAAGGAGTACAAGATTAAAGTCTTCTGCTATCAGTGCCCAGCATGCTGTAGTAAAAGCAGGAATAGCTTTGGGTAAAAAAACTTATGGCTCCCCCACAGCATCAGACCAGGCATTAATACCTTTGCCATCGCTTAAATGCGGGCCGGGCTTTAGCGGCCAGAGCCATAGTGCAGATGAGTTTGTAGAAATAAGGTGGATAGATGAGGCAGTTGTATTTTATGTAGAGTTGCTTACTGGTTTAATTGTTTAATTTGCCATTAAGATTATTGGCAGAATTAATAATGAAATAAAATGTAAAACTAAATAAAGTATTAAAAGTGATGTTAGCGTTTAAAATGTTTAGCGAATTAAACAAAAACACTTCGCATAATTTCACCTTTCACCTTTCACCTTTTCACCTTTTCACCACACTCACTATGAAGCTTTGGCAAAAAAAAACAGACACAAACAAAGCAGTAGAAAACTTTACTGTAGGCAGGGATAAAGAATTTGATTTAATGCTGGCACCTTTTGATGTGCTGGGTAATATGGCACATGCTAAAATGCTCGCCAGCGTGGGCCTGCTTACAAATGAAGAAGCAGATTTGCTATGTGCAGCATTAAAGCAGATTTATGAATCCATTTATCAATCGTTGTTTGTAATTGATGATACAGTAGAAGACGTGCACTCACAAATAGAATTTTTATTAACCAAAAAACTTGGAGATGTGGGCAAAAAAATTCACTCTGCCCGCAGCCGGAACGACCAGGTATTGCTGGATGTAAAATTATTTTTGCGTCATGAGATAGAACAGTTGGTGTATGCCATTGAAAGTTTTTTTGTGCTGCTGCAGCAAAAAAGCGAAGCCTTTAAAAATCATTTATTGCCTGGCTACACCCACCTGCAAATTGCCATGCCATCTTCTTTTGGTTTATGGTTTGGCGCATATGCAGAGAGCCTGGCAGATGATGTAGAAACCCTGCGTGCGGCCTACACTGTTGTAAATAAAAATCCTTTAGGAAGTGCAGCAGGTTATGGTTCTTCTTTTCCCATAAACCGATCGCTCACAACACAGCTGTTGGGCTTTGCCCATTTAAATTATAATGTAGTATATGCACAAATGGGGCGTGGCAAGGCAGAGCGCATTACAGCACAGGCCCTGGCCAATGTAGCAGATACACTTGCACGTATGAGTATGGATGCCTGCCTGTACCTGAATCAGAATTTCGATTTTATTTCTTTACCGGCAGAACTTACCACCGGCAGCAGTATTATGCCGCATAAAAAAAACCCCGATGTGTTTGAACTTATCCGTTCTCACTGCAACCGTATTAAAGCTTTGCCCAACGAAATAATGATGATGACCACAAATCTTCCCAGTGGTTATCACCGGGATCTGCAACTGCTTAAAGAAAATCTTTTTCCTGCATTTGGTACGCTGCAGCATTGTATAAATATGGCTTCTTTAATGTTTAATAACATCAGCATAAAAGATAATATACTGGCCGATGAAAAATATAAATATCTTTTTAGTGTGGAAGAAGTGAACAGGCTGGTACTGCAGGGCGTACCTTTTAGAGATGCCTATAAAAAAATAGGGATGGATATTGAGCAAGGTAATTTTACACACCAAACAACGGTACATCATACGCATGAAGGATCTATAAATAATTTACAGAATGAAGAAGTGGCCCTTATGATGCAGGATACCATCAGCCAATTTAATTTTGGCAAAGTGAATGCAGCTTTAAAAGATTTAATACAGTAAATTGCCGCACATATATTAATTTTTTTAAGATAAAACAGATTGTATGCCGGCAGCGGTTCAAAAAAAACGCATAGCTATTTTTGGTTCTACAGGTTCTATAGGTACGCAGGCATTAGATGTGGTACGTTCTCAGAAAGATCTGTTTGAAGTGGAGATTCTCACCGCACAAACCAACGACGAATTACTGGTAGCCCAGGCCCTGGAGTTTAACCCCAATGCTGTAGTAATTGGCGACGAAAGCAAATATCAAAAGGTAAAAGATGCCCTGGTTTCCCACAACATAAAAGTATTTACCGGAGAAGCGGCCCTGGAAGAAGTAGCCGATTTTGATACCTATGATATAATGCTGGCGGCCATTGTGGGTTTTGCAGGATTGAAGCCTACGCTTAAGGCAGTGGGCAAAGGTAAAATGGTGGCCCTTGCCAATAAAGAAACATTGGTAGTAGCCGGGGATATTGTAATGCAAACGGCGCTGGAAAATAAAGCTCCCATTATACCGGTAGACAGTGAACACTCAGCCATTTTTCAATGTCTGGTGGGAGAGGCCCGCAACCCCATAGAAAAAATAATTCTTACAGCAAGTGGTGGTCCTTTTTTAGGTAAGAAGCCCAATTTTTTGGTTAATGTAAAAAGAGATCATGCCCTGCAGCATCCCAACTGGAACATGGGAGCCAAAATAACTATAGACTCTGCAACCCTTATGAATAAAGGGCTGGAGGTAATAGAAGCTAAATGGCTGTTTAACCTTAAGCCAGAGCAGGTAGAAGTGGTTATTCATCAGCAAAGCATAATTCATAGTATAGTGCAGTTTGAAGATGGAAGTATGAAAGCACAGATGGGATTGCCCGATATGAAACTGCCCATACAGTATGCGCTGGGTTTTCCTGCCAGGTTGCCCAACGATTTTCCGAGACTTAGTTTTAAAAAATACCCGGCCCTTACTTTTGAAGAACCCGATTACAGAACCTTCCGCAATCTTGGCCTTGCACTGGAGGCACTAAAAGCCGGTGGCAATATGCCCTGCATTTTAAATGCTGCAAACGAAATAGCCGTTTGGGCATTTTTAAAAAACCGTATTGGCTTTTTAGATATCACAGCGGTAATAGAAAAAACCATGGAAAAAATTAATCATATACAAAACCCCACGCTGGAGGAATATTTTGATAGCGATGGAGAGGCACGTAACTTCGCCGCTTCAATTATGAAACTATAAGCCCCCAACCCCTGAAGGGGCTTTGGACTATTAGAATAGAAACATCTTTTTTAAATTAAAAAAATTCTGCTTAATACAGATTACATCATATGAATTTTACATTGTTAGCAATTGATTGGGGAAGCGTGGGGCTTAAGGCGGCGCAGTTATTATTATCACTTTCTATTTTGGTAGTGCTGCACGAATTTGGGCATTTCATTACCGCCAAATGGTTTAAGTGCAGGGTAGAAAAATTTTATTTATTTTTTGATCCATGGTTTTCTTTGTTTAAAAAGAAAGTAGGCGAAACAGAATATGGTGTGGGCTGGCTTCCCCTGGGCGGCTATGTAAAAATATCGGGCATGGTAGATGAGAGCATGGATAAAGATCAGCTCAAAATGCCTGCACAGCCTTACGAGTTTCGCAGCAAGCCGGCCTGGCAGCGTTTGATAATTATGCTGGGTGGTGTTACTGTAAATATCCTGCTGGCATTTATTATTTATGCAGGCATATTAATGGTGTGGGGCGAAAAGAAAGTGCCGGCAGATTCTTTAAAATACGGTATTACTTTTAACGACCCCATTTTTAGAGATTTAGGTTTTAAAAACGGCGATAAGATTGTAGCTGTGGATGGCAAGCCTATTGAAGAATACACCGATATTTTAAAAAAACTTATTGTAGTGGACAGTTCGGTAGATATCATACGTGATGAACAAAAAATGAAACTGCCCATGCCTGTAGACCTGATAGGTAAACTGGTAGAAAAGAAAAAGAAATCGGAAGGGCCAATGATAAGCCCACGGGTGCCGGTTATTGTTGTGGATGTGGCAGACAGCGGATCGGCTAAAAAAGCCGGCTTGCAAAGTGGCGATGAAATTTTAATGGTAGACAGTACTCCTACAAAATTTTATGATGAATTTACCGCATTAATGAGTACCAAAAAAGAAAATGATAAAGTAGCGTTAACGGTTAAACGTAAGGATACTACTGTTGTTCTTCAAACTACATTAATAGCTGGTGGTAAAGTGGGTTTTATGACACCCTTTACGCCTGAGCAATACGATAGCCTGGGCATTTATAAATACAATGTAAAAAAGTATGGTTTTTTTGAAGCCTTCCCTGCAGGTGTAGTTAGGGCAGGCTACGAACTAAAGTTTTATATAGATCAGTTTAAAAAAATATTATCTCCTCAAACCGGCGCTTACAAAGGTGTGGGTGGTTTTAAAGCCATGGGTTCTGTTTTTAGCGGGCAGGGTTGGGATTGGGAACATTTCTGGACCATTACCGCATTTTTTTCCATAGTACTCGCCTTTATGAACTTGCTGCCCATACCGGCTTTAGATGGCGGGCATGTAATGTTTACCCTGGGCGAAATGATAACCGGTCGCAAACCCAGCGATAAGTTTTTAGAGTATGCTCAAATTGTGGGTATGGTTTTATTATTGTCGCTGGGTTTGCGACCGGTTATCATTTCGCCCAGGGTAAACATTACATGCCCGCCATCTAAAGCCGGTATGGGCAGCAAGTTCATAAAGGCGA
>JAYVGA010000410.1:0-4121 GCA_043772635.1 Chitinophagaceae bacterium | reverse complement strand
TAAGTGTTATATTTTTCGGTATTACCTCAAACCCGTTTGTTGTTTTATTCACTCTTATTAAATTTCCATATATCGGCATTTCACTTCTTTGTGCCATATATGGTTCTTTGTAATCATTCCAGGCCCAGCCATTTCCTATATTTTCTGTAAAAAGTTGTGAGCAGTAATTGATAGTATTTTTTGTTTTTAGAAAATCAAAAACAAATTGATTTTTAAATTCTGTGAGAAGAAAAGTGGGATCAGCAGAGGGGTATATCGTAAGGGTATCTGATTTTTCTGAATACCTAAGCCCCACTAAACTATCTCCCAGATATTTCATTCCTGCATACCATGAAAACAGTTTGGTATTACTTGCCGGTACAAAATATTTTTCTGCATTATGCTCATACCAATATTTGCCAGTGGCAGGTTCGTAAATACTGATGCCGATATGACCATGGCTTATGGCAGTATCTTTTAGTAAAATATTTCTGGACTGTTTGGAAATTTGATTGCTTACAGAACAGGAGTTAAGGGTAAATAAAGAATAAGAAAAGAAAAATAAGAAATAAGAAAGTTTGAAAGTATGTTTCATTTGTACATTCTTTATAGTTTACATTTCTAAAAGTATTTCCTTTTTCAGAGCGTTTTTATTTGCCCTTTTACCAATTTGCCTATTGGCAGCTTTGCATTTAATTCCTCTCCTGTACCCTCAGCCACCGCTCCGGCACTTCATTGTTGCTGGCTTTTACATAATCGTTATAGCTGCAGGCAATAAAAACATTATCGGGCATCTGCATCCACCAGCGGTTGGTTTTTTTGCTTTGCAAAAAAACAGTTTCCACTTCGGTAAAAGCGGTGTGGTATTCGTTAAAATTATTTCTTTCTTTAAAATCTGCCTCCTGCCTGCTGCGGTTTTTGCCATCAATAAAATACCATACCATTTGAGCAATTTGTTTGGCTGTTAACTCTTCTATATCATCCTGCGGGCGGTAACCATAAATACCAAAGCTGCTTATTTTATTGCTTAGCCCTGCAAAACGGGTAAGCATGCAGGCTTCTATACCGGTGAGGCCATTGGGGCAATTTTTATTAGCCGGGGCATCGCTGTATTTAATGGCACTTACATCAAAACTAAGTAAGTTGCTGTTGCGCATTACGGGTTCCATTTCTTCAATATTTTCTGTAACCGTGCCCACACGGTAACAATCAAACCTCAGTTTATCCATTGTTTCCAGCATGCGGGGGTGCACAAAATAACTCTGAAAAGCAATATGGTTGTAATGCTTTACCATATTGGGTTCGCCGGTGAGCATTTCCATTAAAAAATTTTCGCTGATGATGGGGCTTTCGCCACGCAGGTCTATCATAGCATCTACACAGGTAGCTTCTACCTGCTGGTTTAATTCTATATAAGCATTATACTGCGCCAGTGTTATATCATGCGAGCCCCCCAAAAGCAGCACTGTTTTTTTTAAGCGGAGCATTTCTGCCAGTACGGTTTTAATGGCGGCATAACTGTCACGCAGCGAAGCGCCTTTTTTTACATTGCCCAAATCTGCAATTTTAATATCTGTATGCCAGTAGTGCAGGCGGTATAAATGTTTGCGTACAATATTGGCTGCATTGCTGTCGCTTTCAAAATAGCCATTACCCCTGTATTCTGTAATACCCAGCAATACAATATCAGCATCTTCAATATCGGGCATTTCTTCGGTAAAAATATTTATATGTTTGGCCAGCTGGCCATCGGTATAACCCTCATCATCGTTTAACTCATGCACAGGAACCGGGGTAAGAAATTCAATAAGATCTAACATTAAAATAAGTTTGAGGCAAACCTAACAGAATATTTGCATAATTGCTAAAGAGGGTATTATTTTTATATAAATTATGTTTGATATGCCAGGATAAATTTTATTTTTTAGTATTATGCAACCACTTAAAATTAAACAGGATTTTATGGGTAAGTCTTTCTCACTATTTTTGAAAAAAGCATCAGCTATTACTAACTTAATCCTGCATCAACCTTTTTTCTAATCATAAAACGGATGAGGTTAATCATGAAAATTATAATACACTATCGCTAACTTCGTAAAATATAAATAACCAAAAAACCATGACAGATCATCAAGAAGTTTTAAGTGAAGTAGTGATAAAATTTGCCGGAGACAGCGGCGATGGAATGCAGCTTACCGGCAGCCAGTTTACCAACAACTCTGCAATGCTTGGCCTGGATCTTGCCACTTTTCCCGATTTTCCTGCAGAGATAAGGGCTCCTATAGGTACACTCCCCGGGGTAAGCGGTTTTCAGCTTCGTATAAGCAGCGACAGAATTTACACACCTGGAGATGATTGTGATGTGCTGGTGGCCATGAATGCGGCTGCATTAAAAGTAAATTTGAAAGGGCTGAAAATGGGCGGAAAAATTATTGCCAATACCGATGGGTTTGACAGCAGAAACCTGCGGCTTGCCAATTATCCTGATGGGGTAAACCCGCTGGAAGATAACAGCCTTGACAATTACGAAGTGATAAAGATGGATGTAACCAAAATGACCCGTGAGGCTTTGAAGGATATAACCATGGGTACCAAAGAAAAAGACCGTGCAAAAAATATGTTTGTGCTGGGCTTTTTGTACTGGATGTATAACCGTAATATGGATACCACCATTTCTTTTCTTACAGAAAAGTTTGGCAAAAAACCAGAGATACTGGAGAGTAATATAAAGGCACTTCAAAGCGGTTATAATTTTGGCGATACTACCGAAACATTTACCGACCGTTATTCTGTAGAAAAAGCAAAGATGGATCCGGGCACTTACCGGTCTATCATGGGTAACCAGGCCATTGCTTACGGTTTGATAGCGGCCTCTGAAAAAAGTGGTTTGCCTTTGTTCCTGGGATCATATCCTATTACGCCTGCCTCCGATATTTTGCATGAGCTAAGCAGGTATAAATCTTTTGGGATAAAAACATTCCAGGCCGAGGATGAGATAGCCGCTATTACCTCGGCTATTGGTGCAAGTTATGGAGGGTCAATTGGCCTTACTACTACAAGCGGGCCGGGTATGGCACTAAAAGCAGAAGCCATGGGCCTTGCAGTAATGCTGGAAATACCATTGGTGATCTGCAATATTCAGCGGGGTGGGCCAAGTACGGGGCTGCCCACTAAAACAGAACAGAGCGATTTACTGCAGGCTTACTATGGGCGCAATGGAGAGTGCCCTATGCCGATAATTTCTGCCAGCACACCCAGCGATTGTTTTGAAGTAGCTTACGAAGCGGTACGCATTGCCATACAACATATGACTCCTGTAATATTATTGAGTGATGGATATATTGCCAATGGAGCAGAGCCATGGAAATTTCCTGCATCGGCAGATTTGCCTGCCATTGAAGTAAAATTTAAAACGGAGCTGGGGCATGGAGAAGATAGTTTTAAACCTTACCTGCGGGATGAAAAATTGGTGAGGCCATGGGTAGTGCCTGGCACACCTGCACTGGAGCATAGGATAGGCGGACTGGAAAAACAAAACATTACCGGCAATATCAGCTACGATTCGGACAACCACCAGCTGATGGTAAAAATAAGGCAGGAAAAAATAGATAAAATTGCACAATACATACCAAAGCAAAAATTAGATAGTGGAGAGGAAAAAGGTAAAATACTTATTATTGGATGGGGTAGTACTTATGGTGCTATAAAAAGTGCCTGTGTAGATTTGCAGGCGCAGGGTTTACCGGTATCTCATGCACACCTGCGTTATGTAAGGCCGTTCCCCGAAAACCTGGGAGACATTATTAAAAATTTTGAAAAAGTAATTATACCGGAAATTAATAATGGCCAGTTAATAAAAGTTATCAGGGATCTGTATATGGTAGATGCCAAAGGCTATAATAAAATAATGGGAGTGCCCATTACCAAAGGTGAGCTGATAGAATTTATAAAAAAAGAATTGTAGTTTTTTAAAATTACTGGTATTAAAAAACCCCGGAATTTCAGGGGTTTTTAGTGAACCTATATTAAATATTTTATTTTTTCAGGTAATGTACTGAAAAATAGTTGGTGATTTTTTGGATTAAAATCCTTTAATTGCTTTTATCAACTGAAAGAGGAAGCAAGCTCTGCTGGAGAGCAAC
>JAYVGA010000409.1:0-13558 GCA_043772635.1 Chitinophagaceae bacterium | reverse complement strand
GCAAAATTTTACAGCATTGGTAAAAGAAAGAAATCATTCAATGCCCGAACTGCTGTTAGGTATTGGCACCATTAAAACTGATGATGATGCAACCGCATTTATAAACGCAGGAGCTGATTTTTTGGTAAGTCCTTTTTTTGATAACACTGTTTGTGATGTTGCTTATATGAGTAAAATTTTGTGGATTCCCGGTTGTATGACAGCTACAGAAATTCATGAAGCACAAAAAGCAGGTTGTACATTAATAAAACTTTTTCCGGGCAACGTACTGGGCCCGGGCTTTGTAGAAGCTATTAAACCTTTGTTTACATCATTAGACTTTATTGTTACCGGCGGTGTAGATACAACAGAAGAAAATTTAAACGCTTGGTTTAAGAGTGGTGTAGCTGGTGTAGGTATAGGAAGCAAATTAATTACAAATGATATTTTGCAGAATAAAAATTATGAAGAACTGAAAAAGAAAACGAAAGAACTAACCGCTGCAATCTATAACATAATAAAAGCTAAATAGAATTACTGAATTTGAACGGAGTACCGCAGAAGTGCGGGACCACTGAAGATTAATCAAGCCACTGCTGCTGGTCAACAAAAAATAAAATAATAATATGCAACAACCAATAGGTAAATACAGGTGGACAATTTGCGGATTGGTATTTTTTGCCACCACCATAAATTATTTAGACAGGGCGGTTATCAGTTTATTAAAATCAACCTTATCAAAAGAATTTACCTGGACAGAAACTGACTATGCAAACATTGTGGTTGTTTTTCAATTATGTTATGCATTGGGTTTGCTGGGGGCAGGTAGATTAATTGATAAACTGGGAACAAAAATAGGCTATGCATTGGCTACTGCACTTTGGAGTGTAGCAGCAGTGGCGCATGCATTAGCTACAAGTACCTTCGGCTTTATGATAGCAAGAGGCGCATTGGGTGTAACAGAGGCAGGAAATTTTCCGGCGGCTATAAAAACAGTAGCAGAATGGTTTCCTAAAAAAGAAAGGGCTTTGGCTACAGGTATTTTTAATTCAGGGTCTAATATAGGTGCCATCATTGCGCCGCTTACAGTTCCTTTTATTGCAAAGCAATGGGGTTGGCAATGGGCTTTTATTCTTACCGGTTTAATTGGTTTTGTATGGCTTATTTTTTGGTTTTTAGTTTATGAAGTTCCAAAAAAACATAAAAAATTATTACAGCCAGAGTACGATTATATTCATAGTGATGTGGATGAAAAAGCTGAAGATAATACAGATGCGCCAAAATTATCATGGCGAAAATTATTGAGCTATAAACAAACATGGGCTTTTGCCATTGGTAAATTTTTAACCGATCCTGTGTGGTGGTTCTATCTTTTCTGGTTGCCCGATTTTTTAGAAAAGCAATATGGCTTAGCTAAAACAGCAATTGCATTGCCCGTTGCCCTGGCATACACATTGTCAACAATAGGAAGCATCTTTGGCGGCTGGCTGCCCATGTATTTTATTAAAAAGGGATGGGCAGTATTTCGTTCCCGTAAAACATCCATGTTCATTTATGCATTATTTGCACTGCCTGTTGTATCTGCACAATATTTAGGGAGCATTAATATGTGGCTGGCTGTAAGCATTATTGGTTTGGCAATGGCTGCACACCAGGCATGGAGTGCAAACATATATACAACAGTAAGTGATATGTTTCCTAAATCGGCTACAGCATCTGTAACCGGAATTGGCGGTATGTTTGGTGCAATAGGTGGAATATTAATTGCAAAAAGCGCAGGAAAATTATTTGATTATTATAAAGCAGGCGGGCATGTGGAAACAGGATATTTAATTATGTTTTTAATATGCAGTGTGGCTTATATTATAGCATGGTTAATCATGCACCTATTAGTTCCTAAAATGAAAAAGATTGATTTTTAATTTTTATAAAATGTAAATTTTCCATAATGAAAAAATTTTCTATCCTGTTGCACGCCTGGTTTATGATATTGAATGCAAATGCACAAGAATTTAAAGTGGCAGATGTAAAAGACATCGCCTTATTCCCCCAGCAAAATGAATTGCGCAATGCTATAAATATTTCCGGCATCTGGAAATTTAAAAAAGATTCATTAAATCAGGGTGAAAAAGAACAATGGTTCAATGGACTTGTCAATAGCGTTTCTATTGCAGTACCGGGAAGCTGGAATGAGCAACTGGAAGATATAAGAGATTATATGGGGCATGTTTGGTATGAGCAAAATAGCTATGTGCCCTCAAGCTGGAAGGGGCAAAAAATATTTTTAAGAGCAGGTTCTGCAAATTATGCTGCTAAAGTTTGGGTAAATGGGAAACCGATTGGCACACACTTAGGCGGGCATTTGCCTTTTGCTTTTGAAATTACCAATGATATTGTTTGGAATGGAACTAACAGAATAACCATTCAGGTTGAAAATATTTTGAAACCAAACCGTGTACCTGTTGGCGGGTTGCCGCCGGGTAGTTTATTTAACAGCAACCCGTCGGCCAATTTTGATTTTTTTCCTTACGGTGGTTTACAAAGGCCGGTTTGGATTTATTCCCTTCCTAAAAGTTCTATAAATGATATTACGGTAAAAACTTCTTTAGACGGAACTGTTGAAATAAAAATTAAAAAAGATGGAACTGCCAGGCAGGCCAAAGCTGTTATTACAGGTGATGGCAAAAGCTACGAAGCTGTTTGCAATTTTACAGGTGATGAAGGCACTGCAATAATTAAAGTACCCAATCCGCATTTGTGGGATACAAAAGACCCCTATCTGTATAATTTATCTGTTTCACTAAACACAGGAAAAGAAATAACGGATAAATATAATTTACCGGTTGGCATTCGTACGGTTGGGGTTAATAATAATCAGATACTGCTTAATGGAAAGGCAATTTTTCTAAAAGGCTTTGGCAAGCATGAGGACTTTCCCATTTTTGGTAAAGGCACTGCTTATCCTGTAATAGTAAAAGATTATGCTTTACTAAAATGGGTTGGTGCAAACTCTTACCGTACTTCTCATTATCCTTATGACGAAGAGTATATGGATATGGCAGACAGAGAAGGTATTTTGATTATAGATGAAACACCTGCCGTTGGTTTATATTTCGATAATAATCTGGATATGGTTAATGAGCGCAAAGAAGTATGCAAACAACAAATTAAAGAATTGATTGCACGGGATAAAAACCACCCTTCGGTTATTATGTGGAACCTGGCTAACGAGCCCTTTGCTGCAAAAATGGATTTTAACTTATCTAAAAAAGCCAGTAGTGATGAAGTGTCGTTAGACTTTTTTAAAGAATTATTTAAAACTGCTAAAGACGCCGATAATACAAGGTTAACTTCTATTGTTGGTGTGCAGGGTGGGCCCGATGAGTGGCTGGGTTTATCGGATGTAATTTGTATTAACCGTTACTACGGGTGGTACACACTACAGGGAAAAATTGCAGAGGGAGCTGCCAGCTTAGGTAAAGAACTGGACGATTTGCACAATCAATTTAACAAGCCCGTTTTAGTTACTGAGTTTGGTGCCGATACGTATCCGGGTATGCATGCAGACCAGCCTGAAATGTTTACAGAAGAATATCAAAAAGAATTTATTAAGGCATATTTAGATGTTGCTGATACAAAACCATTTGTTTGCGGCATGCACATTTGGGCATTTACCGATTTTAAAACAGGACAAGGCATCATCCGCTTTGGCGGTATGAATTGGAAAGGCGTATTTACAAGGGACAGAAAACCAAAAATGGCGGCGCATTATTTACGAAGCAGGTGGGCTATGAAATAGTTTTTTGTACAAGGCATTTAAGTTTTATACAATTATGTTTTGTATGGTTCAATATAAAACAATTGGTACTACGCTGCTTTCTGTGAGTAAATAATACAAATATTTTAATACAAATGCTTGTGTATTATTTTTTAACCTTAGTAGAAGGATATGATTTAATTTATACCTTTTAACCTTATTACCTTATTCGCAAGGCCAGAATAAGGTAATAAGATTCTGGATTTGTTGATTGCTGTTTTCTACTAAAGTTTTTAGAGTTTTTATTTTGGAATACGATGTAATAAATTACCAAAAAATATTTGCAGCACCATTTAATTGATTTAAAAAAAATTATGAAAAAAAATATTTTGCTTCTTCTTTGCCTAACCAATTATTTTGCTCAGGCACAAATAAAAAAACAACCTTCCCTTGGCAACCGCTCTGCAAAAATTCTTACCATAAACGGTTTAAAGTTTAAAGATTTAAACCACAATAATAAATTAGATAAGTATGAAGACTGGCGTTTGCCCTACGATGTAAGGGCAAAAGATTTAATCAACAAAATGAGCGTTGAACAAAAAGTTGGTTTCATGCTTATTAGTAGTACCCGGTTAAAAAACGACTGGAGTTTTGAAGCGCCAAAAACAAAAGACCCTATCACCAGCGATTTTAATGAAGAAGATTTGGTGCAAACCACAAATATGTTTTCAAAGCAACTGCTGCCGGTTCCGGTAATGGCAGCAGCAGGTACAACAAAAGGGGTTACTCAATATCATCTTCGCCATTTTATTTTAAGGGTAAATACAAGTACCAGAACTATTGCACAATGGAGTAATAAATTACAGGCACTTTGCGAAAATGATGGGCTGGGTATTCCGGCAATTGTGGCGTCAAACCCACGAAATCATATTACCAAAGATGCTTCAATTGGTTTAAGTGTGGGTAAAACAACTTTTTCTACCTGGCCGGGTGAGTTGGGTTTATCAGCAACAAAAGATTTAAAACTAATAAGAGAGTTTGCAGATATTGCCCGGCAGGAATGGGCTGCCGTTGGCTTACGAAAAGGCTATATGTACATGGCTGATTTAAGTACCGAACCAAGATGGCAAAGAGTGGAAGGAACATTTGGAGAAAATGCCGAATGGGTAGCAAAGATGATAACAGAAATTGTATTGGGTTTCCAGGGAAATAAATTAAATCCATCATCGGTTGCATTAACAACAAAACATTTTCCCGGTGGCGGCGCAACAGAAGGCGGACAAGACCCGCATTTTAATTGGGGTAAAAATGAAGTATTCCCCGGCGGCATGTTTCAAAATAATTTAATTCCATTTAAAGCGGCAATTAAAGCAGGCACATCGGCTATCATGCCTTACTATTCCATTCCTAACAATACGAAGTATGAAAAAATTGCTTACGCATATAATGGTGGTGTGATTAAAGATTTGCTGAGAAATGAATTAGGCTTTAAAGGAATTATCAATTCCGACACGGGTCCGATAGAAATGATGCCCTGGGGTGCAGAAAACTTATCCATTAAAGAACGGTACAAAAGAACATTGGAAGCTGGTGTAAATCTTTATTCAGGTTCTGCTGATCCGGCTCCACTTTTAGAAACTGTAAAAAGTGGAAGCGTGGATATGAAATTAATTGACCATTCGGTTTATCTTTTACTGATGGAAAAATTTGAATTGGGACTTTTTGAAAATCCTTATGTAGATGAAGCAGCAGCAGTTAAATTAGTTGGTAACGAAATGTTTCAAAAAAAAGCAGATGTAGCTTTTCGTAAATCAATTGTTTTGTTAAGGAACGAAAAAAATGCACTTCCTTTAAAACCTAAAACTAAAATTTATTTTGAATCTTATTTTCAAAAAAAGGGTTCAGGTTCAAGTAATGTTTATCAAACAAGCGAAAACAAAAACGATATTGAATTTGTAAAAACACCTGAAGAAGCAGATGAAATAGTTTTGTGGATTACATCCGGCTCCAAATCTTTATTTGATGCGGATGGCTCACCGCTTTATCTTTCGTTATCAAAAAATGCAGTGGATGTAGATTATGTAAATAAACTTATTTTAAAAAAGCCAACCATCCTTTTAATTAATTATACCAACCCCTGGGTGATTGATGAAATTTATAATGATAAGAACAAAGGAAATATAAAAGCGGTGTTAGCCACTTTTGGCACAACTACAGATGCTGTGCTTGATGTGATAACCGGAAAATTTAACCCCACAGGAAAAATGCCGTTCACTACACCTGTTTCAGAAAATGCTGCTCAAAACCAGGAGTCGGATGTGCCGGGTTATTTAAAAGGGGCTAATTATCCTTTATTTAAATACAATGAAGGGTTGAGTTATAAATAGTCTTAAATTTCATTATGAAAAAAGTAAATTTTATGAAATCATTTGTATTATCAGCAGCCTTTTCACTCCTGATAATAAACACAGGATTTGCCCAATGGAAAAATCTTTTTAACGGCAAAGACCTTAAAGGCTGGAATCAAAAAAATGGAGCGGCGAAATACACAGTTGAAAACGGTGAAATTGTTGGCACTACTGTTGCCAACACCAGCAATTCTTTTTTATGCACCAATGAAGAATACGGTGATTTTATTTTTGAAGTGGAGCTGAAAGTGGAGAATGCCATGAACTCCGGCATACAATTCCGCAGTTTGTCAAAACCCGATTACCAGGACGGCAGGGTGCATGGTTATCAAATGGAAGTGGACCCTACGGAACGTGCATGGAGTGGCGGCATTTATGATGAAGCCCGCCGGGAATGGTTATATATTCCCAACATTAATCCCGAAGGAAAAAAAGCATTTAAAAAAGGAGAATGGAATAAATATAGAATTGAAGCCATTGGCAATACCATGCGTACATGGATAAATGGTATTGCCGTTGCACACCTGGTAGATGATATGACGGCAAAAGGTTTTATAGCTTTGCAGGTGCATGCTATATATGGCGATATGAAAGAAGGAATGAAAATCCGTTGGAAAAATATCAGGATACAAACTTCGGATCTCAAAGCAAATGCATTGGACAATACGCCGGTAATTAATTTATTGCTGAATAATTTATCTGCGCAGGAAAAAGCACAGGCATGGAAGTTGTTATTTAACGGAAAAGATTTTACAGGCTGGAGAGCAGTGCATGGCACGGCAATGCCAACCGCTCATTGGAATATTCAGAATGGAGAAATAAATGTGGCTCCTTCCGACGGTTCTGAAACAGGCAACGATATTGTAACAACAGAACAGTACGGTGCATTTGAAATGACGTTTGATTTTAAATATACTGATAGTGCCAATTCAGGAATAAAATATTTTGTGAATGAAAGTTTTGAATCGGTTGGAAAATCAGGCATTGGTTTAGAATATCAAATCCTCGACGATGAAAAGCACCCTGATGCAAAAATGGGTGTGGTGGGAAACAGAACACTGGCAAGTTTGTATGATTTGATTCCTTCTTACAAATTAGAAAAACGTTTTCAGCGTAAAATTGGGAATTGGAACCAGGGGCGAATTATTGTTTACCCAAACAATATAGTACAGCATTGGCTCAATGAGTTCAAAGTATTAGAATACGAACGCAAGAGTAATATTTTTGATGCGCTGGTAGCCCGTTCAAAATATGAAAAGTATAAAGGCTTTGCTGCAGGCGATAAAGGAAATATTCTTTTGCAGGATCATGGCAATAATGTTTCTTTCAGGAATTTAAAAATAAGGGAGCTGAGGTAGTGAGTGGTAAATAGCCAGTGGTGAGTGGTGAGTTGTGAGTGGTGAGTTGTGAGTGGTGAGTTGTGAGTGGTGAGTTGTGAGTGGTGAGTTGTGAGTGGGTTTGATTATGTTGTATAAATCACATGTTAAAAATTTATTTCTTTATTTGCCAATAGGCAATTGCCCATTGCCCATTGCCCATTGCCTATTCTTCATTGTAAATATCATATCATGTCAAACAACCGTCGTGCATTTATTAAGACAACAGTAAAAGCCTCAGCAGCCGTATATGCCGCCAGCCTTGGCTTTAGTGCAAAAAGTTATGCCAATATCATTGGTGCAAACGATCGTGTACGTGTGGGTGCCATTGGTTTTTCCGACCGTTTCCGGCAATCGTTATTCCCTTCTTTTGCCAATCATTATAAAGAATTAAATTTTGATATTGTTGCAGTATCCGATTTATGGAGCAAGCGCAGGGATGAAGGCGTTTCTTTTTTAAAAGAAAAAATGGGACATGGTATTATTGGATGCCGCAACAATGAAGAACTGTATAATTTAAAAAATGTGGATGCGGTATTTGTTGCTACATCCGATTTTCAACATGCCCTTCATGCCATAGAAGCCGTAAAAGCGGGTTGCGATGCCTATGTAGAAAAACCGTTTGCCGAAACAATGGAAGACAACCGTGCCGCATTAAAAGCAATAAAAGCAACCGACAGAATTGTACAAATAGGTTCGCAACGAAGAAGCGGAGAAAATTATATGGCTGCTGATAAATTTGTTAAAGATGGTAAGTTTGGAAACATTACCATGGTGGAGTTAACATGGAATGTAAACCAACCGGGCCGCTGGCGCAGGCCTGCATTAGTAGCACAACTAAAAGAAGAAGATACTGACTGGAAACGTTTTTTAATGAACCGCCCTTTTGAAAAATGGGACGCAAGAAAATATTTAGAGTACCGTTTGTTCTGGCCTTATTCATCGGGCTTGCCCGGTCAGTGGATGAGCCACCAGATTGATACGGTGCATTGGTTCTCGGGGTTGAAACATCCAAGAAGTGTTGTTGCTAATGGCGGTATATACATGTGGAAAGACGGAAGGAAAAACTGGGATACCATCACAGCAGTATTTGATTATGGACCTACAAACAATTTAACATCCGGTTTCCAGGTTACGTTTTCATCCCGCCAGCATAATGGTGACGAAAACCCGGCAGAAATTTATTATTCAAATGGCGGCGAATTGAATCTTATCAGCAATAAAGTTTCACCTAAAGGCGGGCTTACAAAAAAAATGGCCGAAGCCATGAACATGCAGGAAAATTTATTACCCGAGTATAACCTTGCAGATGCTTCTGTAAAAGTAATTGCATCTGCAAACACCGGCGGCGATTTGCTTACATCTGCTCATGTACGCAACTGGATGGAATGTATCCGCAGCCGCAAGCAACCCAATGCACCCGTAGAAGCAGGCTATGCTCATTCCATAGCCAATATCATGACTACGGCTGCATCGCATACGGGTTTTAAAGCAACTTTTGATGAAACAACACAGGAAGTAATGGTGGGCGGAAAAGTTTTTAAATACTGATGTAGGGCTAATGTTAAGTTGAAAGGTTTAAAGCTTTTTGTAACAGCTGAATAAATTCTGTCCGGATAAACATCCTGATCTTTATTTTTTTTGTACTTCTTGCTTAGTTTTTTCCATCTCCTTAATATTATATTCCTGTATAAGTGGTGGATTTTCCGGTGATAATGTAAAAAATATTTCCATATTTATTTTCTCCCCTTCAATAATAAAAGAGCCCCGCAGTTGGTTCTCTGGTTTCATTTCTTTTATCGCAATTATTTTTCCTGCTTTGGCATATAAACCGGCTGCCTGTTTTTTTAAACTGTCTATGGGGTAATCCGGAAAAAAGTTTTCGGCAAAAATTCCGCTTTGTTCTGCATTGCTCCAGCCGGGTAAAATTTTCAGCAATTCATTTTTACGCTGCTCTAAAATTTTTGATGGCAGCATTTGCCTGGGTTGCAGCCCGGCTATTTTAATTATGGTATCCAGCACCCTCAGGTTTATGCTTCCCATTGGTGCATAAGTGCGGTTGGCAAATGCTACTACACCAATTCCGTAATCGGGCATAATGCGCCACTGGCTGCCAAAACCAGGTAACCCGCCGCTGTGAGAAATATACGTTTTACCATCGCAGTCTTTCATCCAGCCCACACCATAACAGTAGGCAGTTGTAATAGCACAGTTTCTGCCATCAGGAAATTTATAATCTGCAACAAACCCGTTCCATCTCCAGGGATGATGCATCTCTCTTACCGAACTTCTTTTTATAGGGCCATCATCTTTTGCATTGTTTGGTGGCCAGGCAGATAAATGAAATGACATATAGCCTGCAAATTCATCTATGGATGAAATCATGGCGCCCATTGCACCCCAACTGCCATCTTTTGTATCGTGCAGCAATGTTTCTTCATTCCATTTATTATTGAGCCAGCGGTACCCATGTGCCAGTTTATCTGCAGCCACATCTGCATATTCATAAGTAGTTGTTTTCATGCCAAGTGGTTCTAAAATATTTTTTTTAATATAATCCTGGTAGCGCATACCGCTTACGGTTGTAATAATTTTTCCCTGCAGGGCAAAGCCCAGGTTGCTGTATTCAAAAGCAATACCCGGAGCATTGGAAAAACTAATTTGTTTGGCGATAAATTCCATTAAGTCTTTATCATTGTCGGCAAGCTGCCTGTCGCCCCAGGGATTGTCTTCCGGAAAACCTGCACCATGTGTCATTAAATGCCGGATAGTTATTTGTGGCGCATCAGCCGTTGGATATTTTAAATTTTTTAATTCAGGAATATATAAATAAGCCGGGTCGTCTAAATTTAATTTTCCTTCATCCCGCAGTTTTAATATGGCCATGCAGGTAAAACTTTTGCTCATAGAGGCAATGCGAAACAGCGAGGATGAAGAAGCCGGTATTTTTTTTTCAACATCCGTAAATCCATAACTGTTTTTATAAACCAGTTGCCCATCTACTACCAGGCCAAAGGAGATACCGGGGAAATGATTTTCTTCTGCATGTTTTTTATACAGGCTGTCTATTACAGCAAATGCCATTTTTATTTTTTGCAGCCGGGCAGGGTCAGTAAAAACAGCCAGCGTATAAGAACTATCATACAATAAACCAGCTGCGCCTGGTTTATTACCGGGTTGTTTGCATGAAAGAAAAATGCAAATTACTGAAGTGAATAAAAAATATTTTTTCATTTTTGATTTTTTTTAGATAAACAAGATAATGTTTATCATGAGAATGAAAAACTAAATGTAGTTGCAGAAATATTTTTAGGGTAAAGCTTTATTGGTTTTTTGCTGAAGGGTTATATTATTTCTATCCCTGTAGTTCGCCGGAAAGATATTTTAATTTAAAAACACACCAGGCGAAACAATGCTGCAGAATTTCTTTAGATAAAGATGAGGGATATTTTCTTACTATTGTGTACATGATTGTAAAATGAAGGTTTTAATGTCGGGCCAGTTTTTATCAAAGGGCGCAAAACCTTCAATAGATGCATCTTCATCTGCATCGGCAAAGTAGCTGATGCTTCTCCATAAATAATAAAACTGCGTATCTCCATATTTTTTGCCAAACCATTGCAGCATCTCCTGCCAGCTATACAATTGCAGTAAAGCATAAATGTCAAAAAAATCTTTTCTTTTTCCTCTCCCGCATATTGTGTGCATTTTCATTGCAGCAATATCCGGAATACTAAAATAATTTACCCCATCGTATTGCAGAAAAGGTTGTATAAGTGCAGCCGGTTCATGCACAAAATCGCATTTAATTTCATTAATAAAACTAAAGAGCATCCTTTTGTTGCTGTTTGTATAAACAAAAAAAAGTTTAGAGTGAGAAGATAATATGATTTCTAACTCTTTTGTATCAAATTGCTGTGTACAAAAAATATCGAGGTCTATAGATCTCCGGTGCCCTATTTGTAACGATAAAGAAGTGCCTCCCGCCAATGCAAAATTATTTTTCACTTCAGGCAGGCTGAACAAAAGTTGTAAAAGATGGTAGGTAGTTTCATCAACTGTAAAACGGTGAAACATGAATTTTATTTATGGGTATGTCAAAATACAGGCTGCAAAAGTTAGCCGTTTTAGCGTCCATCTCCCTGCTTTTATACAAGGCTTTTTTTATTTCATCACTGGTATACATACGGGTAAGCAAATAAAAATCTTTTAGCTGGCCACGGGTAAGCACCCTTTCAATAATATAACGGTAATTTTTTTTAATGTCAATATTTCCTATCGGAGTATCCCAAAATAAATATTTACTAAAAGGAAAAGAATCTTTTAGAATCAATTCATCAAGGGCCTTTATATCAATTAATTTAAAATAATTATTCATTGTGTTTTTACAAAAGCAAATATAACTTATCCTGTTTAAAGATAGGTAACTGGATTGATAAGGTGTTTTCATTAATAAAATTAAGACATAAGATGTATTGGCATTTTAAATTTCTTATTAAAATGAAGGAGTATAAAAACTGCTTTGAATAAAAAAAAACAATTTTTAAAAGTTATCATAAAAGAAGCATTGTCTAAAAAATAGCTTAGCTAATTACCATTTTATTTTTTTGCTGCACATTTGCAGATTTAGTCTGCTAATCTGGGTTTGCGACAATTTTAAATGCACCTAAAAATTATAGCCTGTGTACACTATTCACAAGTGTGTATATTTGTTTGGTGGCACTGTTTTTTACAAACTGCCTATGTGTTTCACTAATCCCTTTTACAGCAAAATAAATTATATGCGCAAACTTTCATTGTTACTATTAACTGTGGTTTTAGTACAGGTAAACGTAGCTCAAAACGGCACGGAGCCTGTAACGGTAACTGATATGTTGAAAATTAAAACGGTAGGCAACATTACGTTAACCAAAGATGGCTCACGAGCTGCATTTACCGTAACTTCTATTGAACCTGATGAAAAAAATAAAATGGATTACAAATACCTTACCCAGGTGTATAGTATATCCACCACTGGCACTTCCCTGCCCCTGCAGTTAACTACTGCCAAAGAAGGTGCCACACAACCTGCATGGAGCCCCGATGGAAAGCAACTTGCTTTTACACGTACCGTAGCAGAAAAGCCGCAGCTATTTATTTTGTCAATGGATGGGGGAGAGCCCGTGCAGCTAACCAAACATAAGTATGGTGCTGCCAATCCCAAATGGTCTCCCGATGGCAAGCAGATTTTATTTTCTTCAGCTGTTTCATTGCAGGATCTGTTGAAAGATTCTATTTTAAATGCATCTTATGCTGCACCAGCCTGGTCTTTAGAAAAGCCGGGGTTTGATAATAACGAGCAATGGCAGGCCGGAAAAGTAAAACCAAACCCAAACGGAAATGCAGCAGAAATAAGGGCTTACTTAGACAGCAATGTGATGGACAAAAAAGCCATTGTATTAAACAGGCTGAACTTTCAAAACGAATCCGGTATTTCTGCCGAAATGAGTTTCAACCAGTTCTTTGTAATCAATACTACCAAAGCTACTGAGCCCGTATTAATAACAAAAGGTTTTTACCGTTACAATAATGCAGACTTTATAGCAGATGGTAAACAAATTATTTTTTCAGGCGATGTGGACTCTTTGGAAAGCCCCGACCGCTCTTTGGAAACTGAACTTTTTTTGGCTGATAGTGATGGTGGAAATTTTAAAATGATGCTGGGCGAAAAAGGTAAAACTTATAGTAGTGCAACCTTGTCTCCTTCAGGAAAATGGCTGGCATTTTTATACGGCACTACTTCTTTTGTAAGTGTACCATCCCTGGCAGTGATGCCTTTTAATGGTTCAGCAAAAGATATTATTACCATTCCTTTCGATCGTAATAAAGCCAATCTTACCTGGAGCCAGGATGATAAATACCTGTACTTTATTGCTACAGGCAACGGAGGCGCTCCTTTATACAGGGTTAATATGGCCACAAAAAAAGTAGAAGCTTTATCGGGTTTTGAAACTGGCATTACCAGCTTTGACATAGCAAACAATAAAATTGTTTTTTCA
>JAYVGA010000408.1:0-7024 GCA_043772635.1 Chitinophagaceae bacterium | reverse complement strand
CAGGAGTGGCCGTGCAGCCGGATAATCCCAACATTATTTATATTCTTACCGGCGATGGTGACGGGGGTGGAAGCGCAGGAGGAAGTGATGGCGGGCAACTTAGTTTAAGTAAGTATTCAACGGGGGTATTAAAATCTGTAAACGGGGGAACCACCTGGAATTATACAGGCTTAAAATGGAATGAAACAGACAGTGTCAACGGTTTCAAAATTGTTATGCATCCTTCCAGCTTTAATATACTATATGTAGCTTCCAGCAATGGCATCTACAGGTCTATTAATTCGGGGGCTTCCTGGCAACTGGTATATAATCAATTTTGTTATGACATAGAATTTAAGCCGGGCAGCCCAGTGGGCAGTATTGTGTATGCAGGATTGTCTGGTGGACGGGTAGCCCGTTCATTAGATGGGGGCAATACATGGGAAATAACTTTTAATGACCCCGACCCACAGGCAAACAGGGTAAACATTGCAGTAACACCTGCCAATCCTTTAGCGGTATATGCGCTCATTTCAAGCGATGATGGAGACAAAGTGAACGGGTATACATTTGCAGGTTTATATTACTCTACAAATGCGGCAGAAATTTTAAGCTGGAACCTTAGGGCATCGCATTTGCCCAATGTGTTTGCAGGAGACGGTGTGGCACAAATAGGCAGACAGCAAAATTATGACCATGCACTGGCGGTAAACTCTTTTCAAACAGGTAGAGTAGTTACAGGTGGAATAAGCATTTTTCGCAGCACTAATGGAGGTACCATTTTGACCTATATTCCCAAATCAAGCAACTACCATGTAGATATACATGAACTCTCTTATAGCCCCGCAAATAATGTTCTTTATGCAGCATGCGACGGAGGTATTTATTCCAGTACTGACGACGGGCTTACATGGACTCCACGGAATGGAAACTTAGCCATTACACAATACTACCGCATCAGCGGCGTCAATAACGAACCTTCAGTTTTACTCTGCGGAGCACAGGACAATGGGTCTCACCTGCGTACTACCAATACCAGTGTATTTGAAGAAACAGGTGGAAAAGACGGAGCAGACAATGCCATCAGTCCAACCAACAGTGATATTATGTTTGAAGGTTCTACCGGCGGCCCCTTCAGGTATTCAGACGATCATGGGCAAAGCTTCGGAAATGAATTTGTAACCGAAACAATTCTGAGTGACAATTTTTCAATTCCAGCAAATGCTTCCTGGGTTACTCCAATTGCCGTTTCACCATTCAGTTCAAACACTGTTTATTTTGGTTATGACCCTGTAATAAGAGGAACAATAAATTCAGGTAACTGGCAGTTTGTTACACGGGGAGGTAGTCTTGGCATTTCCGGTAATACATTTTTAAAAATTGCACCCACAAATTCGCTCGTATTATATGCATGCGACAATACTCTTATTGCAAACGACCAAAGATATTCATCACTGTACAGAACTTTTGATGGAGGGCTAAACTGGACATCCATTACGCCAAGCACAGCACAAAATGAATACCCTGTGCTTACGGATATGGCTGTTAAAACTACCAATCCTTTTGCGCTATGGGTAACAGCTGGTGGATATACGGCAGGCAAAAAAGTGTTCCGTTCCACAGACGGAGGCGATACCTGGCAGAATGTAACCTACTCACTGCCCAATGTGCCTGTTAATTGTATTGCCTATGCAAGTAATGCAGCATCATCTTTAAACGGTGTTTACATCGGTACCGATATCGGGGTTTTTTATATGGATGATAACCTGGGCGACTGGATACCCTTTAGTAATGGGTTGCCTGTTATTGAAATAACCGATCTTGAACTCAATGCGCCATTCGGAATACTCAGAGCCGCTACTTATGGGCGTGGTGTCTGGGGCTCACTTGCCTATGATGGTGCCTGTATTGCCAACCTTACATTTGCTACAAACAGCCATCCACCCAGCGAGCCAGGTTTTTTTACAGCAGCTAACAGTATTATTTCTGAAGCAGAGATTAAAGGGGCAGGTGCAACTATTCAATATAAAGCGGGGCACCGTATAACACTTACTCCGGGCTTTCGTATCAATGCGTCAACAGATGCAAAGTTTCTCGGTTATCTTGGTCCCTGCCCCGATGGAGGAGTGCCGCCGGTTTATAACCGTTCTTCGTTTAATGGTTTGCCGGGTTACCTGATGGAAAAAAAGACAAATTAAAATTTTAAAAAACTATAGAAATTATTATTCTCAAAATAACAGCATAATTTAATAACAGGTAAAATGATTGTTAAAACTCATTTTGCCTCACTCATTCAGGATACTTTCATCGCCGTATAAAAATCTTATATTAGTCTATTGAAAAAATCAGCATTACTATATTGTTGCTTTTTATTAATTGCAGTACAGGCCAGCAGCCAGCTGCCCGGTTATCATGTGCAGAAATTTACCGGAAAAAACGGACTGGTACAACCTAACCAGGTAGATGAAATGATTAAGGATAACAAAGGATTTTTGTGGTTGCTTACTCCTACTAAGGCACAGCGGTTTGATGGAAAAAATATTTTATCATTTTCATTTGATGACCGCCTGATTGGCATTCAGCAGGATGATGAAGGAACGGTTTGGATAGCATCCCGGCAAAATATTTACCGGTATAAAAATGACTTTGAAGGGTTTCAAAAATTACCTGAATACAGCAGCACTATGAATAAGTACATGAGCCTGCTGGCCGGCCCTCAAAAAAAATTATACCTGCTCACCACCCAAGGCTTGGTACGATGGAACAAGGCTGCAAATAAAATGGAGCGGCTGGATATTGCCCCATTCAAAGGAGGAGGAAGTTTTAATTTTTTACAATCATACGGCAACTGGCTTTTTTACAGGCTAAGCTCCACAACAGCGGTGCGGTATAATACAGTAACGGCAGCGCTGGATTCTGTTCATGTGCAGGAGCCCAATTATCTTGTACCTGTTGATGAAGATAAGGTATGGATGCGGCAAGGCATCGGCAGTACAGTACTGGTATCTTTTAAAACAAAAAAAATATTACCAATAAATAAGACACAGTTTGACGAAGCATTCACCGATAATCGTTTTTTTATAACAGCGGCTTTTGCAGGACAACGGGGAGAGTTTTTTACTATAATAGTGGATAAAGGATACTTCACTTACAACTCCGCAACAAACAGATTTAAAAGGATAAATTTTTATAATAACGGAAGCCTGTTAGCAGGCAAACCTTTGCTGACCAGGAATAATTTTTTTAAGGAGAAGGATGGCACTGCCTGGTTCACCAATGAAGAAGGTATTTTTCTTTTAAATCCTTATACGGCCAATGTAAGGTTGCTGCGCAGCACTAATACCGGCAATGGTGATCAATGGAATAATGATGTGCGCAATTTTGCTGAAGATAACAAAGGCAATATCTGGTTCAGCACAGCCAATGGTTTTTGTAAATGGGATAAAACAAATGGGAGAGTATCAGTATGGCAACCGGATTTTACTGCCACCAATTATTTTAACTATTCATCAATAAAGGCAATAGGCTTTAGTAACAACAAAATTATTATTGGCCAGAGTGAAAAAGGCTTTTGGATATTTGACCCGGTAAAGCAAATTTTCAGCCGCCCGAAATTTGAAGAAGACAGTTTGAAGAAAAAATTTGAAAATGGATTTAACGCCAATATGCTGCAGCTCCGCAATGGAAATTTCCTGGTACTTAGCGGCAGTGTATGGTTAATAGACAAAGAAACTTTTTATGCAAGGCCGGTAAAAGTGCCGGAAGCGGGGTTAATTTCCCGTAAAGCTTATGAAGATGCACAGGGAAGAATCTGGCTGCTGGGTGCAAGGGGAATAGTGGCGATGGATAAAGATTTTACTGCTTTATATTCTTTAGATGAACGGAATAAATGGTACAATGCGATAGTACAAATAAATGAAAATACATTTTGGGTGGCAGCAAGAGGATTATTTGAAATAAAGCTTCAGCCCCAAAAGCAGTTTGCTATACGGCCCATTTTTCCTGAATTTAAAAATCAGCATTTTTCCAACCTGTTTAAAGATTCGCTGGGGCATATATGGATATGCAGCGATGATGGTATGTACCGTTATATTCCGGAAAAGAGTATTGCAGAAAAGTTTGATCTGAGTGATAATATTCAGAATTTTTATACCGGTGTGAGCAATTGTTTTCGTGGTAGTGATGGCATCGTATATTTCGGCAGCCTCAATGGCATTAATTATATTGTGCCGGAAAAAATTCCGCTGCAGGATGATTCACTGCCGGTACATCTTTTAAATATTACGGTTGATAAAGATGATTCTTCTTTTTTAATGAATAATACTTTGGGCAGTTTGAGCCATAATCAAAATAGTGTTGCGTTTAATTTTGTTTCGCCGTATTTATACAATGGAGATAAAGTACTGTATCGTTGCAAACTGCAGGGGCTGGATAAGGAATGGATATACCTCGGCAATAATACATCTGCGAGGTTTAATGTATTAAAGCCCGGCAAATATGTTTTTGTGGCAGGTGCATCCCTTAATGGTAAAAACTGGTATACTATGCAGTCATCTTTTGCATTTGTAATTAAACCGCCTTTCTTTAAAACATGGTGGTTCATGGCATTGCTTATAATAACCATTACCACGCTGGCTTTTGTGCTTATTAAAAGCAGGATACGGTTTATTAAAAAAAGAGAAAAAGAAAAAACAGCACTGCAGAAATTAAAAGCAGCCGGTTACCGGGAGCAACTGGAAATAGAACAGATCATCAATCATTTTGCTACTTCTATGAACAGTATAAACAGTATTGATGATGTATTATGGGATGTGGTAAAAAATTGTATTTCAAAATTAAATTTTGAAGATTGTGTTATCTATCTTAAAGACGAAAAAAGAAATGTGCTTATACAAAAAGCCGCCTGGGGGCCTAAAACAACAGAAGAAAACCTGCCTGCCGGCCAGGCAGGTAAAATTATTAATCCTATTGAAATACTGCCGGGCCAGGGTATTGTAGGCAGTGTGGCCATTAGCGGCCAGGCAGAAATTATACCCGATACCAATGCAGATGACCGCTATATTATTGATGATGTAAAACGATTATCTGAAATTGCTGTACCCATTGTTATAAATGGTGCAATACTGGGTGTGATAGACAGCGAACACTCTCAACAAAATTTTTATACACAAAGGCATTTGCAGATACTTACTACCATTGCTTCTCTTTGCGCCGGTAAAATAGATGTAATAAAAGCAGAACAGCAAACCAGGGAAAAAGAAATGGAAGTGTTGCGGCTTAATAAAGATTTTGCCACATCACAACTTACTGCCCTTCGTATGCAGATGAATCCGCATTTTATTTTTAATGCACTAAACAGTGTGCAGCATTATATTTTGCAGGGCAATGTTATAGAAGCCAATAAATACCTGTCAAAATTTTCAAAACTGCAGCGGGAGATTTTACATTGCAGCAGCCAGCAGTTTATTACACTGGAAAAAGAAATAGAAATACTAAACTCCTACCTGCAGTTAGAACAATTCAGGTTTGGAGAGAGTTTTACTTACCAGGTAAATATGACAAACGAAATTGAACCGGTAGAAATTAAAATACCTCCAATGATGCTGCAGCCATTTGTAGAAAATGCTATCTGGCACGGGCTAATGCCGCTGCAAACACCAAGAAGTCTCAGTATTTATTTTGATTTGTACACAGATGATATTTTGCTGGCAACCATAAGAGATAATGGAATTGGAAGGCAGGCATCGGCCAAAATAAAACAAGCCAATGGTGCCGGTAAAACAGGCCACGAATCTAAAGGCATGTCTATGGTGCAGCAGCGGCTTCACCTGCTGCAGCAGCAGTACGATAAACCTTTTGATGCTGCCATACAGGATATAACAGATGTAGATGGTTTGGTGCAGGGCACACAGGTAACGCTGAAAATATTTATCGGAAATAAAAAATCATGAATACCATTAAAGCTTTAATAATAGATGATGAAACTACGGCAATACAAACATTGTCGCTCATGGTAAAACATTACCTGCCGGAAATTACATCTTTACAAACAACTACAGATGCACATGAAGGTTTGCGCCTTTTAAAAACGGAAGAACCGCATTTACTGTTTATAGATATCCATATGCCGGTAATGAACGGGTTTGAATTATTAAAACAGGTGGAGCACATAAATTTCAGCATTATTTTTACAACAGCACACGACGAGTATGCCATAGATGCCATACGTTTTAGTGCCCTGGATTATTTATTAAAACCCATTGATGCCGATGAACTGCAGAATGCATTTAAACGCTTTAGCCAGCAGCAGCAGGGCTTTAGCAGCAACCAGCCTTTGTATAATAATTTTATGTACAACTTAAATGTAAAAGAAAAAAAAGATTTTAAACTGGCCCTTCCAACACTGCAGGGAACTTTTTTTTACAAGCCGGAAGAAATTATACGCCTGGAAGGAGAAGGCAACTATACCAAATTCTTTTTTGCAGATAAAACATCTTTACTAACCACTTACACCTTAAAAAACTATGAAGACATTCTTATAAATTATGGCTTTATCCGGATACATAAATCGCACCTCATAAACAAAGAACATGTTATTAATTATCTTGCAGAAGGTATGCTTACCATGACCGATTTTTCTAAAGTAGAAATATCCCGCAGGAGAAAAGAAGAGGTATTGGAGATGTTGAAGAATAACAGGTAAGTAAAATCTTTATGAGTAGTTTATATAATTTGCTGTAATTTTTTTGTAGTCGAATGTTACTTCACTCAACTTTTAAATTCGTGTCCATTGCCCATTGCCTATTGCCCACCGCCAACTTTCAACTGCCCACTCACAACTCACAACTGCCCACTGCCAACTCCTAACCCACCAGCCTCATCCCCTCTTTCTCCAAAATAATCTTTTTTTGCCTGAACAAATTCCCTGCTGTCATTTTAAACGTTTTTTTACTCATAGCAAAAAATTCATAAATTTCTTCCGGGTCCGATTTATCGTGGTAAGGAAGAAAGCCTTCATTCTCCCGGAGCAATCTCAAAATTTTGG
>JAYVGA010000407.1:0-3302 GCA_043772635.1 Chitinophagaceae bacterium | reverse complement strand
GTTCCACTGGTACCCAAAATTTTGTGTATAATTATCTTCCTGCACTATACGATAGGCGCCATTTTTATAAGGGAAAATAGTAGAAAGATTGTCTAAAAGGCCCAGTGCAGATTTTTGCATGGGAGATTGAGTAAACGGGTTTACTAAAGGAATTGCCTGATTCATAAGTGCTTAGGTTATAAAAAAATACTTTTTTTATAACGGAGTCATCATAGCTTTATTGTATTTAGCCTAAAATAATTTGTTGTAATACGTTGAACGTATTAGCTGTAACGGTCTTTGCAGCAGCAGAAAAGGGTATTGGTGAAGAAATGAAAATTACATCTTAAAAAATAATACAGTTGTTAGCTCCACAAATTGAAGAGAGTTCTCTAATTATTATTCATCCATTTATCGTACCACATCTGAAACATCAGTAAATACCATATTTTTTCGGCTCTCTCCACCTTGCCGTTATAAAAAGCTTTTTTTATTTTCTGCACTTCATCATTATTAAAAATATCCTGTTTTGCAATAAATGCCTCATCAAAATAATTATCTACAAAAGGTTTAAGGTCTTTTTCCAGCCATGCTGCAATAGGTATTCCAAAACCCATTTTAGGCCTGTCCATCATTTGCTTTGGAATATATTTATGTACTATTTCTTTAAGAATAAATTTTTTATTCCCATTATTATATTTGTATTCCATAGGTAATTGGGCTGCCCATTCAATTATCCGCTGGTCTAAAAATGGTTCCCGCCCTTCCAGGCTTACACTCATTGTAGCCCTGTCTACTTTTTGCAAAATATCATCGGGTAAATAAGTTTGGTAATCAATAGCCATCATATAACTTAATACCGAATAATTTTCCTGCTGTAATTCCTCGCTGTCAAAAGCTGATGGCAAAACACGGATCGGTTTTTTAAAAAGCGTTGCAATAGCATCACCTGTCATTTGCTGCGTAATATTCTTTAAAATATTTTGTTCGGAAGGATTTTTTAAAAAGGTTTTTATTTTTTCGTAACGGCTATGAAAAAGATATTTTTTATTAAATACCGGAATGGCATTTGCCGGCACCACATCCATAACAGCAGCAACAGATTTACGCATAAATCCCGGGATATTTTGTAATTTTTTTCCAAATTTTGAAATATAATCGTAGCGGTTATAGCCTGCAAAAATTTCGTCGCCGGCATCGGCAGAAAGTGCCACGGTAACTTTTTCCCTTGCTATTTTACTTACCAGCGATGTGGGTATAGCGCTGCTGTCGGCAAAAGGCTCGTCGTAGAAAAAAGGTAATTGCGGCACTATTTCCAATGCTTCTTTTTGTGTGCAGTAATACTCCGTATGATCGGTACCCAGGTGTGCTGCAATTGCTTTTGCAAAAGGCGCTTCATTTAAGCCGGCATCGGGTACACCAATGGTAAATGTTTTTATTTTTTCGGTATTATTAGCCTGCAGCAATGTGGTTACGCAGGCACTGTCGTACCCGCCGCTTAAAAAAACGCCTACAGGCACATCACTTACCATCCTGTACTGAAAAGCTTTGCTTAAAACTTTTTCAGTTTCGTCCATTGCTTCGGGCAGGCTTATTTTTAATGGGGGTTTATTGTAAGCATCATATACGTTCCAGTATTGTGCTGTATGTAAATTTTTAGCTGCAATATCTACCTGTAAAAAATAGCCCGGTTTTAATTTAAAAGTATTTTTATAAATGCAATGCGGCGTGGGCACGTAGCCATATTGCATATACGCTGCGGCTGCATCGGTATTAATTTCTTTTACAAAGTGGGGGTGTTGTATAAACGCTTTTAATTCGGAGGCAAATAAAAACAGCCCGTTTTGCCAGTAATAAAAAAAAGGTTTTACGCCTACCCTGTCTCTGCAGGCAAACAATTGCTGTTTTGCCTCATCGTAAATTACAAAAGCAAACATACCGGTAAACTTTTGCAGTGCTGCACTGCCCCATTCGCTGTAGGCATGCAGTATTACTTCGGTATCGCTGTGGCTGTTAAATTGATGGCCTTTTAATTCCAGCTCTTTTTTTATTTCGGCGTAATTATATATTTCACCGTTAAAAGTAATGTGCAGCGATTGAAAGGTTTGCGGTTGGCTGCCCCCTTCGGTTAAATCAATAATACTTAAGCGGCGGTGGCCAAGGCCAACTGTGGCAGTATCACTATTATACATTCCGTAACCTTCGCCATCGGGACCACGGTGTGCCATAGTGCGGTTCATTTTTTCTAAAACCTGGTTACCTGTTTTTTTATTAAAATCAATAAAGCCGGAAATACCACACATAAATGGAATGAAATTAATTGAATAATTAAGGGTGCAAAGTTAAGTGTAGTATATTTATAAACCTTGTTTTAACCCCTTATATGCCAAAAACATACATTACTTTTTTTTACTTTTTTGGGTGCAGATAAAAATCGCTTTAATTAACTTCAATTAAACTATATGATAGTTTAAATCATCTTTAAAAAAAAATCTAAGTTAGGGGCGTAGATTTTATTATAAAGTATAATTAAATTTAGGTTGTTTCTTATTACATAATTGCTTAACTTGTACTTCAAACATTCTTTAGGCGGCACTTTTAAGCATTGAACAAATAATATTTCTCCGCCTTTTTAAAGGCTCAAAAGATTATCAACATCATTTTAGGAACCTCAAACTTACTAATATGAAAAATTTTTTCAACTCCATTAAAAGATTTGTTTTTTTTTCATTTTTGTTATGCTTTTATTTAACCAATCATTCTTTAGGTCAAAGTCAATCATATTTAGATGGACTACCCACCAAAAGTGATATTGTTTCTAAAATTAAAGGTCACAATCAAAAAGAAACTTACGGAAAACAAATTGCAGCATTAGTAATAATGTATGATTTTATTATTTTTCACAAATTAGAAGAAAAAACAAAATTTGGCTATACTGCTAAAGAAATGGCTTTACTTAAAGATTACATTTGGAAAGACTTAATAGATAAATACAACAAAATTGGATTGTTGGAAACCCCTGAGAAAAGAAAAGAATTTCAACTATATAGCCGCAAATTAGTGTCAGATGAATTAGAAGTTGAATTGGTAAATAATTTTTTTAGCCCTGATGCAAAAAATCAATATGAGAAAACAAATAAAATCAGAATTGAGGAAAGAAAAAAAAGGAGTAGCAATAGAACAAAGGCGATAATAATACTAATTGCTGGAATTACATTTATAATTGGATGGATAAGTCTTAGGCTTTGGAAAAGGAAACCTCAATTTAACAGGCAAAATACCAATGATGTTGAGGGATTCAATACACAGGACGATTCAGGTAA
>JAYVGA010000406.1:0-14154 GCA_043772635.1 Chitinophagaceae bacterium | reverse complement strand
ACCGGGAGAACAAAAAAATTACAATGTGTCCTACCTTATTAACGAATACTTTGAGCAGAATTGTAACAACAGTGCTAACTGTTATTATAATTTTAACCGGCTTAGCTGGGTAGATGCAGAAGGCAACCAACGTATTAAAGGCCAGCTTGACAGCATTGCACCTGTTTATACAAATGTTGCTGCCAGGAATTATTTTAAGCAGTTAAAAAACAACGAAGGATTTTTTTTACCAGGAACGCCTTCAGCCAGCTTTGGGCTTGAACCGGTGAATAGCTGGACCAACGGGGATTTCAGTATTATCATCAGTATGAAAAGCCGTTTGGAAAATAGTTTTATCGCAACCATGTCTGCACAAATGCCCTCGGTTTCACAAACCATAATGCCTCCGGGATTTGGCTTTTGTATGATGGATGCAGAAGGTAAAGTATTACTGCATTCGGAAATGAACAGAAGTTTGCTGGAAAATTTTATTGATAAAACAGAGCCATCCAGGCCCATGAAAGAAGCCCTGAAAAGCCGGCAGGAATCTTACTTTAAAGACCTGAACCTGTATGGTAAAAACAATGCCCTGCATATTAACCCCATTGCTGCAACTCCTTTTTTCCTGGCTACATTTTATGATAAAGGATATATTGTACCGGTTAATATGCGGATACTTACATTTTCTATTTTGTTTTGTATTATCTCTTTTGGAAGCTGCCTCTTGCTCTGGCTTGGTATTTTTAGAAGAAAGCGTGCCGGCAATCTTTTTTTACACGATCCTATGTATTATTTAAACTGGGTTATGCCCAAAGAAAAAAATGTAAACTTCTATATCCTGGGTGCTGCTTTTCTTATTGCATACCTGGTTATACAGTCAATGATGATCTTTTCATTTAATTATTTTGAAATAAGCAATTATGCCATTCTCATATTGGTGGTACTGCTGCCGGTAAATATTTTTTCAGGATTATTTATAATTAATTACCGGGTAGAAAAAGATACCCATCAGCAGGATAACAGCCAGCAAAGTACGCATCCAAAAAAAGCAATTACTGCCATAGTTTTGCAGCCGGTGGCAGTTGCAATAACTTATTGGGCGTCTGTATCATCCGGCTATCCTTTACAAAGTGCATTTTGGTATTTTGAAATTTTCTTTTTTATTTTTCTTTGTTTAATTTCTTTACTGCCCCGCAATACTTTTAATTTTTTATACCACTCGTCCCGAACTTACCTGTGCCTTTACGCCAGGTTTACCACTTTTTTACTTGCCTGCCTTTCCATTTTACCGGCCTCATTGTACACCTGGTATGCCCACAACCAGGAAATAATACAATCCGTTAAAAAAGAACAGCTTTATCTCTCCAATACATTACGGCAACGTGCATTACAAAATTTTATTTTTATCCAAAAAAGAAATGCACTTCATCTTCCGCCAGGTTATTACCAGCAGCTGCAATACAAAGAAGGAATATATAAAATTTTTGGTGATGTAATTACTCCCGTTAATAACACGCAAACCCGAAACAAAGAAGAAAGATTTGAGCGGTTTTATTTTTCAGTGGCCAATAGTATTGGCAGCAATTATTATGATCCGCAGTTGATACCTGCCTTAAAAGACATGGCAACAGGCAATGCATGGCAATGGTCGTCTTCTGCCAAAAAAGATTCCCTGTCTTTTTGGTACAGCCTGTATAAAGATCCCACTGCTGGCAGTACAGACAGATCTTTACAAATTACTTCAGCATATCCAAAAAGATTTTTGTTTGCCGCACCCAGCTTCAGGGGCATTTTATTATTAATAACTATTGCAGCTTTTTTGTATGGGCTTTATTTATTGCTGCGGTTTATAAGTGAGCAGCTTTTTCTGCGAAAATATATTCCTGGCCTGCACGATGAAAATATCCCTCCCGTAAATGGAATAGAAGGATTGTTTGAAAAATATAAAATTCTTAAAGAAAAAATGGGCACAACAACGGGGAGTGTACAGGCCAGTGATATTGCAGCGTTTAAGAATGAATACGATTGTTATAAACCCGTACAGCACAATAAAGCCATTTACAAACAGGAAAGCGATATGATAGCTGCACAGGATAAGTACAAAGATTTTTATTTGTTTATCTGGAGTAAATGTGATGCCAGGGAAAAATACATGCTCCTTGATTTTGCACAAAATGGCTTTGTGAATTTTAAAAATACAGAAGTGATATACCGCTTATTTCAGAAAGATATATTTACTGTAATGGATGATGAAGTGAAGCTGTTTAGCGCCAGCTTCAGGTCTTTTGTGTTATTACAAATGCAAAACCCGGAAATGACCCGTTTACAAAAAGAATTTCAGCAGGGATCTTCCTGGCAAACCTTCCGTATGCCGCTTTTAATTATTCTCTTAAGTGTTGCTGCATTTATATTTTTTACACAGGAACAAACTTTTCAAAAAATAACGGCCCTGGTAGCCGGCGTGAGCACTATATTTTCCATAATGCTTAAGTTTTTTAGCGATGGCAGTGCAGGTTTATTTCCATCAGCAAAAAAATAGAGGCTCAGGGCAAAACGCTGATTCGTTATTCATCTTTTAATAATGCAGCAAGATTATTAAATGTATTATAAGGTCCTTTGGAAACAAACTTGTTATAGGCCCATGCAGGAATGCTTCCGCCGGGATCTACAGAGAGCGTATAACTTATGTGGATATGAGTTTCATCTGTACTTGCTACCAGCCATAGCCCGTTAAAATAAGGAATGCGTACAATATTATTTTTTGTTGTTGTTTCGTCTTTAATGCCCGTGGCTTTTACTAAAAGCGTTTTGTTCATACTGTCTTTATTAAAAAGCATATTGATAACTACATCCCGGTTGGCTAAAGGCCAGGGCAGGGTGGTTTCGGCATAATAAATAAATTCGTTGTTGCTGATTGTTTTTATAGAGTAGGTGCGCCTGGTATTGTATACCCATTTAATATTACCATCTACATTTTTTAAAATAGCCACCAGTTTATCTATGGTACCACTAAAATTACATTCTACTTTTACCGATTTAAATTTTGAATCTTCCATTTTTTGGGTATATACTTTTATTCCGTTTCCTTCCCGGCTCAGCTTCCATTCATTTTGAGCAAAAACAAAATCAGTGGGAATCAAATAAAACAGGAACAGGAAAATATTTTTTTTCATAAGAATATTTTTTTAGTTGTACACAATACCGGTTATGGGTAATTATAAAACAGGTAGAAATCAATTTTTAAAGTTTATAAAAAATAATTCCAAATTCAAAGTCTTATATAATTTTAAGGCCAAAAAAATAAAAGCCGGCAAACATTAAAAGTTATCTTATTTTAAAACGATGCTCAGTAAACAAAATCAATTATGGACAGATACAAAATTACATTTGAAACCTGGAACAATGCAGCATTATTATACCAGGAAAAGTTTATGAACCTGGAATTGTATAATGATTCTTATGATGCTTTTTGCAGCTATATTGAAAAGATAAATCCAGCTATTTTAGAATTGGGTTGCGGGCCCGGAAACATTACCAGGTATATATTATCTAAAAGACCTGATTTTAAAATTTTAGCCCTTGACGTTGCATCTAATATGATTAAGCTGGCTAAACTAAACAATCCTGCTGCCGACTTTAAAGTAATGGACTGCAGAGAAATTGATAAACTGAGCGACAAATTTGAAGGAATTATTGGAGGATTTTGCATGCCCTATTTATCAAAAGATGACTGCGCAAAACTCATAAAAGACTGTTATCATTTGCTCAATACAAATGGCTGCTTATATTTAAGTATGATGGAAGGTGATTATTTTAAATCAGGCTTTGAATTAAGCAGTACTGGTAACAAGGCTTATGTTTATTACCACCAGGAAGATTATTTAAGGAAAGCGCTGATTGAAAATAATTTTGAACTGCTGCAATTAATACGAAAAGAAAATATAAAAAGTGACGGAACAAAACAACCAGAGCTGGTTTTTATTGCAAAGAAAATATAAGGCTTGATAATAAGTTGTCTAAAAATGATTGTATGAATTTCTTATTTGACCAAAAGTGGCCGGTGGGGACACCGGCCACGGCGTATCGCCGCCGTTCGTGTCCCACGAACGGCTTATATGCTGAAAGAAAATTCTATTTTTAGACCGCTTTCTAAGAAAATTAAAATTGATTACTCTATACCCTTATCCTTCTTTGAGCACAAACACCATATTTGCCCGGTCTGTTTTATACATGACATCGTAAAATTTAACCAACTCCTTATAATCTGCAGCAGGATGCAATGCTTCCTTTTGCTCATGCCTGCGCACTACTTTTATTATATCATCCTGCAGTTCAAAACTCATATCATAGCTGCCAAATTTATTTTGTATATGTACATCTCTGGGTATTGATTCTGATAAATAACCGGCGGGGATAGTTATAAAAATAGAATCTACATCTCTAAACGCTGTAGTAAATTCTATATCAAAACGCCTGTTATCATTTACCGGAAGTTTGGCAACTTTATTAAAAAGATCGGGCTGTACAAACAAACGTTTGCCGGTAACAGATGCATAAGCCGGCGAAGAAATGGTAAGCAGCTCATCCATAGAAGGCAGGGCAGATTTTATTTCTGTGTAGGCTATTTTTTCTACTTTATATGTGGGCAGGTTTAATGCTTTGTTTAAATATTTTTCCCGCTCTTCTGCATTGGCATTATGTTTTAAACTATGCTGCAGCTCCTGCTGCATACCGGTACAATGTGTAAAAGATTCTGCCAGCAAATCTCCATTTGAGGCAATGGTTGCATGTATGGTACGAAGCTGCAGATTATCACCTGCATTGTAGCGTGGCGTGTTTACCAGCTGGCCCCCATTTTCTGTTACCATAAGGGCTTTTCTGTTACCGGTAAAACTTCCTGCATATCCTGCACTGGCTGTTTGGCTGGTACACTCCAGCCACATGGTATCTTTATTACCGGGCACACAAACTACCACATGATTAAAATAATGTTTAGGAAAATCTTCCTCTACTTTTGCCGGTCTTGTTCCGCCATAAATAATTACATTATTTGCTGCTATTCCTGCCTCTTTTAAAAGGCCAACCATGTAGTTGCTTAATGCCTTACAATCGCCATATTTTTTTTCGGCCACAAACGAAGCTGTAAAAGGCTGAAGCCCGCCAATACCTAACTGTATACTGATGTAGTGTGTATTTTGCTGCAGGTAATTGTACAACAGTTTTATTTTTTCTTCTTTACCGGTAATACCATCGGTAAGCTGGTGCACTATGTCTTTAATATTTTGCGGCAGTACATCCCGGTCTTTATATAGGGATGCATAATATTTTGCGTAATTGCTCCAGGTACTTAAATTTCCTGCGTAGCCGCCATATTCAAAATCTGTAGGGCCTACTAATACAGCCGGAAGTAAAGTTGTAACTGCCGGTTGAAAAGGTTCGTATTCAATGGCGGCAATATTATTGGCTTCCCATTGCAGGGTTTTAATTTTTTCTGTTGAGGAAACAGTAGGTTCTTTAGCACCATTGAGCAATTTGTACCTTAGCTGGTAACTCATGGGCATCTCCACAATAAAGATGCTTTTTTGCAGCGCACAGTTTGTGCTGGTAATGGGATACCAGGTGGGAAATTCGTAAATGCCTTTATACTCCCATTCTTCTTCATACTCTACGGTGTAGGGATACGACCTGCTGTAAAAATCATGATGCTTTAAACGGGCATCGGTAACCAAACTAAAGTTATCATCATACGCCACATCTTTTATATCCTTCTTTTTTAAGGATCTTATTTTTACACCCAGTGCATCGTATAACTTACCAGATACATCAGTAAGATTATCCAGGTTATCATACACTGCGTTGTATGCTGCAAAAGAATTACCGTTTTCATTTAAAATGGTATAGGCCACTGTATGTTTTACCGTGGCAGCATTAATGGAGTGAATAATTATCCTTGTTTCTTCAAACCTTTTTACCACATTGGCTTTTTTAAACAAAGAATCGGGGATAAGACCAATAAAATAATTTTGGGCAAACAATGATAACGGAAGCAGGAACAGGAGCAATAAAAAACTCTTTTTCATACGCCTATTTTATTTTTTTAAACACAACCTGCTCGGCTTCCTTTTTTACAATATAACCGTAAAAATCACGCAGGGTTTGATACTCTTCATTTAAAAAACGGGTTCGCTTAATTTCAAGTTTGCATTTTAACTGCAGGTATTTACCATCGCTGCTAATTAAATATTCAAACATCCCGTCTTCTTCGTTAAGCATTACCCTTACAGATTTAGGAAGTTCATCTACTTTATATCCGGCTGGTATTTCCATATTTAAAACATAGGTATTCTTTTTGGTGTAAGGCATTTCTACCGGGTAAAAACGCTCTGCAGATGTAAAGGGATTAGTTTTTATAGCTTCTGCCATTAGCGGATTAAAATAAATAATATCTGCGTCACCAAACGCTTTTAAGTTGAATACAAGTTTTACAGCCACAGGCTCATCCAGTAATTTTAAAGAATCTACGGTTATATCACTTACCGTCACCTCTTCAGAATAGGCTTCCTGCAAAGTTTTTTTATATTCTTCAAGAGTTGTTTTGGCTATTTTATTTCTAAGATCCAGTGAGCCGTAGGTGCCGGTTGCATTATTAATAAATCCTTCTACTCCACCCTTTTCGCCATTATAAATAAAAACGGTGGTACTGCTTACTTCATTTAAAGAATCGGCTTCAAAATAAACGGCCGGTGCTGCCCGGGTAATAATTCTGGCATGACCGTTATAAGCCTGCAAAGGTAATTTGCCAAATGGCAACCGCTGTCTTGCCGCATCCAGGTAAATAATATGATCATCTATGTTTGCCCTTGCAATTACATAATTAAAATTGTCTATCAGCGGATAATAGGGGTTGGTAATACCATTATCTCTTGTGCTCAGAATAACCGGATCTGTTTCAATCTTTTTATTTTGCAGCATGGCTATCAAAAGCAAATTAATTTCGGCTACGGTGCCGCTTTTATTTTTTAATACCTCTTTTAAATTGCTTCTTGCAAGAATATTATTAAAGCTGGTACAGGTAAAATTATTTCTTATATATTCATAAATTTTCCTGGCCTTTTCTGTTTGTGTGGCAGCATTGCCCACAATATTATCTACATCATTATCCAGCCAGTTATTGGGGCGGTTAATCTGGTTTCCAAAATCGCTGTGCTCCAGTAATTCGCTACTCAATTTTTCCCAGCTATTGGTATAATTTTGGGGGAATGAGCCCCGGTATGCAATCTGCTGCAACTGAAATTCTATTTTAGCGATCGAATTGCGCAGGGTAGTGGTAAATGGTTCTTGTTTCAAACCCGGCACATTTTTCATTATCCAGGTATGATAATCCAAAGTACCATCTACATTAAAGGTTTGAAGTCCTGAGCCCGTCACCACATTTCCAACCATTTCTCTTTCTCCCTGCCGGGTAAATCTAAAACTTACTGAAGACTGATCTACTTTATTAACTGCAAATGTTTGGTATCCCTGCGATGAAATAACGTACTTAAAAAATTCGGGAATGGCCGCTTCATACTGGCTCCACAATACCGGGTACTGCCCCTGGAACTCCCAGGCCGGTAAATTAAAAAAGAAATCGGATTTAACCTGGTAAGCATATTCAATGATGCTTCCTTCTTTTACGGCAGGAAAAGTAAATTTCATGTGCACCCAGTTCTTGCTGTACTTTTCCGTAAATACCTGGTTCTTATCCAGCCTGGTTTCTACCACTTTACCATTTTCGATATTATAAGTGTATGCTTTTAATTCTTCCAGTTTCTCAGCCCTTCCATCACCGGCTACATACAACGGGATAGTAATGGTAGCTGCATCAAAGCCATTTTTATTAATGATTTTAATTCTTTTCTTTTGTTTAAAAATAAGGGAGAAGGTTAGATCGGATGTATTGGCTAAAAATTCAGATTTGCCAATGTCTGCAACTACCACAGCATTGGTATTGGAATCTACCAGGGGAGATATAATAGTAAAATCTGCTATATCTACTTTACCAAATTTTACGTTTAATTTTTCCTGTGCAAACAGGGTAATGGTGCACAGCATGCTGCATATAAAAAATGCAGATAATTTTTTTAGTTTCATTTTCTTGCAGTTAAGGGTTGGTATTATTAAGGAAACTGAATGTACAATCTTTTGCCGGTATATAACCGTAAAGAAAATATTTATTTAAACATTATACATATATTTAAACAACGAAAAACACTAAGTAATAGTATGAAAGCAGCGGTTATTAATATAATGCTTTTGCAAAAGCATGAATCGTTTATTGCCTTTATCCGTGGGCTGAATGACGAACAATTTATGGGTAGTATAAATAATAAATGGAGTGCCGGGCAGCAGTTGCAGCATATTTATCTTTCGGTAAAACCTTTAACGCAGGCTTTGCTGCTGCCACGTTTTGTATTGCATTTGCTGTTTGGTAAAGCCAACCGGCCTTCTAAAATTTATGAAGCTTTAATACAAAAATATAAAGACAAACTAACCAGTGGCGGGCGGGCAACAGGCAGGTTTATTCCCGCTGCAGTTGATGTAAATAAAAAAGATGAGCTCCTGAAAAAACTGGAAAATTCTATTAAAAAATTATCAGCACAAATCCTTCAATATAAAGAACAGGAATTAGATATATTAATTTTACCCCATCCTTTATTGGGAAAAATAACCCTAAGGGAGATGATGTATTTTACCATTTATCATGTAGAGCATCATCATGCTATTGCAAAAAGAAACCTGGATGAAATAGAGAAGGATGATAAAAAAATATAAACTGATTTTAAGAAGCTGTTCTTGCCCCAGCGGGACATTTTGCGGGTAGCTGTTTTATTGAAAAAAGGTAGATGAATTATTATAAAAATGAATTGAAATAAATTGCCAATACCAATTTGTTTCTAACTCTTAAGAATGAGCACCCTTTTTTTCAGGGAGCCATCAATGCTATACAGTTCTCCAAACTTTGCCGCCAGCCAGGTATTTGTAACCCATAACTGTCTTTTATCTTCTGTGTATTTAATGCAGAATAATGTGGCCTTGCTGCAGCTGTAGGATATGCCGCAGTTTCAATTGGGTTTACTATACATTTGCTGCCGCTCATTTCTCTAATGGCTATTGCAAAATCGTACCAGCTGATAATTCCTTCATTGCAGTAATGGTAAATGCCCGGAACAAATTTTTGCGCATTAATTATTTGCATGACAGCTGCTGCAAGATCGGCAGCATGAGTAGGACTACCGAATTGATCTGCCACCACGCCAATACTTTCTTTTTGGCTCATCAGGCGCAGCATGGTTTTTACAAAATTGTTTCCATGCCTGCTGTACACCCACGAAGTGCGGATGATGATGGCCTGGTCATTATTTTTAACCGCAGCCTGCTCCCCCATAAGTTTTGTTTGCCCGTAAAGATTTACAGGATCCGTAGCATCCGTTTCTTTGTAAGGCTCTGTGGCCTTACCATTAAAAACATAATCGGTAGAAAAATGAAAAAACACGCTATGGTATTCTTTGCAAATCGCTGCAAGATTTCCCACAGCTGTTGCATTAATGGCAATGGCCTGTTCTTTTTGGGTTTCGGCTTTATCTACAGCGGTATATGCTGCACAGTTAATGCAATAATCTATACCATTCGCTGCAAAATATTTTTTTATTGCATCAAAATCATCAATGGATAATTCCTGCCTGGAAACAAACAAAAAATTAAAAGAAGGATATTGTTTTTCCAGATCCCTGAATTCCATTCCCAACTGCCCATTGGCACCCGTAATTAAAATATTTTTTTTGCTGCTCAAATGAGGAAGTATTACAAAGCGGTGAAAACAAAATTATTTTTGCAGTTTTCCAGTGATGGATGAAGCATATCTTTTTCTGAAATGATCTGCTTATCTGCCAAAATATTCCAGTTTATATTTAAAGCCGGATCGTTGTACATAATACCTCCTTCGGCTTCTTTATTATAAAATGTATCGCATTTATAAAACACTTCGCTGGTTGGGCTTAATACAGAATAGCCATGCGCAAAACCTTTGGGCACCAGCAACTGCAGTCTATTTTGTGCAGATAATTCCAGTGTAAAACTTTTGCCATAAGTTGGTGAACCCTTTCTTATATCTACTACCACATCCAAAATAGCACCGCTTAAAACCCTGATAAATTTTGTTTGTGCATGTGGAGCCAGCTGGTAATGCAGTCCACGTATTACGCCATAAGCAGACTGTGCCTGGTTGTCCTGCACAAAACTAATATCTATACCTTCTGCCCTGCAACTGCTTTCGTTGTAGCTTTCAAAAAAATAGCCACGGCTGTCTTCAAACACTTTGGGTTCAAAAATAAGCAGGCCAGCAAAATCTGTTTTAATAAAAGGCATTGGTTGATGAATAATTTATTAATAGATAATTTTTTAAATTTGGCCTTACTATTTAATTAAGGTGATTTTAATTTATAAAGATACCCAATTCCAGTTCCCTCTCCTCTTTGCCCCGATAGCTATCGGGGTGGAAAGAGGGATTGGGGTGAGGCCATTATTTCGTATAAAGGTTTTTAAAAAAATCAATGGTCTCCTTTAATCCGTCTTCAAATTTTTTAGTGGGTTGGTAATCCAGTAAATTTTGGGCAAGAGAAATATCTGCCAGCGAATCTCTTATATCGCCTGCTCTAGGCTCACGGTGCGTGGGCTGCCAATCGCTGTTTAACTGCTGCCTGCAGACATTATATAAATAATTTACAGAAAACTTTTCTCCCACGGCTACGTTGTACACTTTTTTTAAAGCTGCTGCATTATCCGTAAGCATGCCTTTAATATTTACCTGCACAGCATTATCTACAAAAGTAAAATCCCTGGTTTGTTCTCCATCGCCATTTATATACACTGCAGTTCTGTTTAAAATACCTTTTACAAACAAAGGAATTACTGCAGCATATGGCCCGTCTGGATCCTGCCTGCTGCCAAAAATATTAAAATATCTAAAGCCCATTATTTTTAAGCCATACACATCTGCAAAAATCTGTGCATAGAGTTCGTTTGTTTTTTTGGTAGCAGCATAAGGAGATAAACAATTGCCAATTCTATCTTCCTTCTTGGGCAGTGTGGGCTCATCTCCATATACAGAAGAAGAAGAAGCATATACAAACTGCAGCACATTATTATCTACCGCAGCCTTAAGCATATTTACAAAACCGCACACATTTACTTCGTTAAAATAAACCGGTTCTTTAATACTGCGTGGCACCGAACCCAATGCTGCCTGGTGGCTTACATAGTGTATTCCTGCACATGCCTGCCGGCAGGTTTCTTCATTGCGGATATCTCCTTCCATCATTTCAAATGCAGGAAACGCTTTTAAAATGTCCAGGTTTTTTTCAAAGCCATTTACCATGTTATCCAGCACACGTACTTTGGCTGCACCATTTTTTAACAGGTACTCTGCAATATGCCCGCCTATAAAACCAGCTCCGCCGGTTATTAAAAAATTGCTGTTGGATATGTCTTTGTTATGGAATGTCATGGTGGTCAATGGTGAATGGTCAATGGTCAAAAGTCAAAGGTGAAAGGTGAAATCTTTACAGTTTATATTTTCTGTTCCCCCTTCAGGGGGCGGAGGGGGTTTCTTACAAACTCCAGTACTTCCTGCTCTTTATTTCTTTTCGGTATATCCCTTTCAAATCTGCAATAATAGCTTTCTCTTTTGTAATGGATGCAAAATAAGCATCATCCATTTTTTTATAATCGTTATGCGGCACGGTTACAATTACCGCATCATAATCATCTGCTAATTGTTTGGTGAGTTCAAAACCATATTCATGCTTTAGTTCATTGCTGCTGGCATGAGGATCGGTAACATGCACATTTAACGAAAACGATTGCAACTCTTTTACCACATCGGCTACTTTGCTGTTGCGGATATCGCTTACATTTTCTTTAAAAGTAGCGCCCATTACCAGCACTTTTGCTTCTTTAATATTTCCATTGTTCTGTATAATATGCTGCAATACTTTTTTGGCTACATACCCTGCCATACCATCGTTAATAACACGGCCGGCCAATATCACCTGGCTATCGTAACCAAGCTGCCTGGATTTATAAGTAAGATAATACGGATCTACCCCTATACAATGCCCGCCCACAAGACCGGGTTGAAACTTTAAAAAATTCCACTTGGTGCCTGCTGCTTCCAGCACTTCAAAAGTATTAATATTCATTTTATCAAAGATGATAGAGAGTTCGTTCATCAATGCAATATTAAGGTCACGCTGTGTGTTCTCAATTATCTTAGCAGCTTCTGCCACTTTAATAGATGATGCCCGGTGCACACCTGCTTTTACCACCAGCTCATATACTTTTGCAATGGTATCCAGGCTTTCATCGCAGCAGCCACTCACTACTTTTACAATAGTGGTTATCGTATGCTCTTTATCTCCGGGGTTAATTCTTTCGGGTGAGTAACCAATTTTATAATCGCTTACCATTTTTAACCCGGATAATTTTTCAATGATGGGCACACAATCTTCTTCTGTACAACCGGGATACACGGTACTTTCATACACTACATAATCTCCTTTTTTTATAACCTTACCAATGGTTTCGCTGGCACGCTGCACCGGCACAAGGTCGGGCACATTGTACTCATCTACCGGAGTGGGCACGGCCACAATAAAAAAGTTGGCCTGTTTTAAAATTTCAAGATCGTTTGTAAATTCAATATCTGCTCCGTCAAATGCACTGCTCTCCAGCTCCTGGCTGGGATCTATTTTTTGCTGCATCATCTTTACCCTCTCTGCATTAATATCAAAGCCTATTACTTTTATTTTTTTTGCAAACTCCAGTGCAATGGGCAGGCCCACATATCCTAAACCTATTACAGCTAATTTCTTTTTTTTATCTAATAAATCCTGGTACATATTAAGGGGTGTATTTTTTTTAGTTGCTTTTTCTTGAGTCATTGGTCATTGAGTCATTTATTTTTGACTGCCCCTACATTTTTGTAGAGGGTCAATAGGTCATTAAGCGAAAACACACAAATAAAAATAAATTTTGTATAAACTCTTTAATAATAATTTTAAGTGAATTAAGATTTAAAATTTCTTTCCGAATTATATATTGACTTTGACCATTCACCTTTCACCATTCACCTTTCACCTATTGAATTCCTTCGGCAACTTATGAAGTTCCTCTTCAGGAAGGCTTTTAAAATATTCGTAAGTAATTTTTAATCCTTCTGCCCTGCTTACTTTGGGTTGCCAGTTTAAAATTTCTTTTGCACGGGTAATATCCGGCTGCCTTTGTTTAGGATCATCTACCGGCAAAGGTTTGTAAACAATTTTTTGTTTGGTGCCTGTGAGTTTAATAATTTCTTCTGCAAATTCTTTTAAAGAAATTTCATCGGGGTTGCCCACGTTTACAGGGTAAGCATAATCGCTCATGAGCAAACGGTAAATCCCTTCTACCAAATCATCTACATAACAAAAACTCCTGGTCTGGCTGCCATCGCCAAATACGGTAAGATCTTCGCCCCTTAATGCCTGGCCAATAAAAGCAGGCAGTGCCCTTCCATCGTTTAGCCGCATGCGTGGCCCATAAGTATTAAATATCCTGATGATTCTTGTTTGCACCTGGTGAAAAGTATGATAAGCCATGGTGATGGCTTCCTGGAAACGTTTGGCCTCATCATATACACCACGTGGACCAATTGGATTTACATTACCCCAGTAATCTTCTGTTTGCGGATGCACCTGCGGATCTCCATATACTTCGCTGGTGCTTGCCACCAGTATGCGTGCATTTTTTGCCTTGGCCAGGCCCAAACAATTGTGCGTTCCCAGCGATCCTACTTTTAAAGTTTGAATAGGAATTTTTAAATAATCTATAGGGCTTGCCGGCGATGCAAAATGAAGAATGTAATCCAGCCTGCCGGTAACATGAATAAATTTTGACACATCATGATGATAAAATTCAAAATTCTTCAGTTTAAAAAGATGCTCAATATTTTTAAGATCGCCGGTAATAAGATTATCCATACCAATTACCTTAAATCCTTCTTGAATAAATCTATCACAAAGATGAGACCCTAAAAATCCTGCTGCGCCTGTTATTAAAACTCGGCCCGAAACCCCCAAACCCCCTGAAGGGGGCTTATTG
>JAYVGA010000405.1:0-3444 GCA_043772635.1 Chitinophagaceae bacterium | reverse complement strand
CGTCACTTTTTAGATGCGGTATGTACGCATGTGGCCGACGTAGATAAAATGAAAATAAAAGTGTACACCGGTAACTATACTTTCTGGTACGAAAGTTCTCAGCTGGCAGCAAGGCAGGCATCTGATAAAAATAAAAAGCAGGAAGAAAAGAAAAAAGATTTGCTGGAGTTTATTGCACGCTTTAGTGCCAATGCTTCTAAAAGCAAGCAGGCTACCAGCCGCAAAAAAGCCCTGGATAAACTGGTATTTGAAGATATTACAGCCAGCAACAGAAAATACCCCGGCATTATTTTTAAACAGGAAAGAGAAGCGGGTAACGATATTTTAAAAGTAGAAGGCTTATCAAAAAAACTGGATGGTAAAACCATTTTCAGCAAGTTAAATTTTGATGTGCAGAAGGGGCAGAAGGTAGCATTTATAAGCCGTGACCCTATGGCATTAACTACTTTTTTTGAAGTGATAAATGGCCGCATACCCGCAGATGGCGGCACTTACGAGTGGGGCACTACCATTACCACGGCTTATTTACCCAATGATAATAAAGAATATTTTGATGGCAATAATCTTAACCTCATGGATTGGCTGCGCCAGTTTGTACCTCCATATGTAAAAGATGTAGATGAAGATTTTCTCCGGGGCTTCCTGGGTAAAATGCTTTTTAGCGGCGATGAAATTTTAAAGAAAACTTCTGTACTTAGTGGTGGAGAAAAAGTAAGGTGTATGCTAAGCAAAATGATGATTCAAAACCCCAATTTATTAATACTGGACGAACCTACCAACCACCTGGACCTGGAAAGTATTATAGCCTTTAACGATAGCATGGTTTCTTTTACAGGTACTGTTTTATTTACCACACACGATCACCAGTTTATGCAAACTGTGGCCAACAGGATTATAGAGATTACCCCAAAGGGTATGATAGATAAACTGATGACATATGATGAATACCTGGCCGATGAAAGAGTAAAAGAACAAAGAGAAGAAATGTATCGTTAACAATTCTTTGGCATGATTTTTACAAACTGATCGTTAACCTTATTAAAATAAACAACTTAAACATGAAAAAGACATTATTTGCAGTACTCGTATTAATGATTACCGCATTTGGCACGGCCACAGCACAAAACAATATTGGATCTAACGATTATAAAACAGCACTTGGTGTAAAGTTTTACCCGGGGGCCATTACATTAAAACATTTTGTAACCGAAAAAAATGCACTGGAATTTATAGGTTATTTTTGGAACAGAGGTACCCGCATTACCGGTTTGTATGAAATACACGGCGATATACAGAACGCAGGCGGTTTAAAATGGTACATCGGTCCGGGAGCTCACGTATCTTTCTACAACAACAAAACCTACAATGGTACAAATTATGGCGGCAGAAGTTATGTGGGTGTTGATGGTGTAATTGGATTGGATTATAAAATTAAAAGTGCTCCTGTAAATCTTTCTATAGACTGGCAGCCATCTTTTGAATTTGGAGATGGTGCAGGTTTTAGCGGCAACTGGGGTGGTTTTGCCATTCGTTATGTATTTTAAAAAAATTATTTGTATGAAGAAAAGAAGGCCTGTTGGAAACGACAGGTTTTTTTGTTTTTATACCATCTCAATCAGTAGTTTTGCGCCCAGCAATACATGAAACAATTTATAACAGGTATCATTGATTTTTTTTATCCTCCCTTCAGGAAGATTATGCCGCTCCAAACTTTCAGGTATGCGGCATGCGGTGGCGGTAATGCCCTATTTGGCCTGCTTACTTATTTTATAGGATACCGGTATATTTTTGCAGAAAATATTTTTGATATAGGATTTTTTGCTTTTGAACCGCATAGTGCGGCACTGTTTTTATCTTCTGCCATTACTTTTATTATCGGGTTTATTTTAAACAGGTATGTAGTATTTACCACTTCAAATTTAAAAGGCCGGATACAGCTTATCAGGTATTTTATGTCTTTTGCCTTTAACCTTATTATAAATTATGGCATGCTTAAACTGTTGGTAGAAGTACTGGGTTGGGATGCAATGCTTAGCCAGGTAATAACCATCAGCCTTGTAATTGGCATCAGTTATTTTACCCAAAGGCATTTTACCTTCAGGGTAAAAAAAGATGGGGCTGCAGAGTTTTCTAAACTGGAATAATATTATTAAAATAATTATTTCTGCACAGGTGCAGGTATGCTCATAATTGTTGCACGCATCATATCCAGCTCTTTTAAACGATCCTGTTTTTTTTGCAGATCATTAGTAATCCTCTTCAGTCTTTTTTCTTCACTGTTCATTTTATCATTTGCATCCCTGTACTGTTTTGCATCGGTTAATGCAGCATTGGCTTTCTTCTTAGCCCTCCTGGCATCTTTTACGCTTCCACCGGTAGCTTTAGATGCCTGGTCACTGTTGTTTTCTGCGCTGGACTGGGCATCTTTATTTTTAGATGCTACATTTTCCTGATACTTTTTAAGGTTTTCCTGTGATGTTAATAACTGCACATTTAAATCAGCAATGTCTGCAGTTATTTTAAGGTATTCTTTATTAAGTTTAATAGTATCGGCAGCTGTTTTATATTTTTGACTATATGCAGATGGACTGCTAAAAAACAATGCAGCAAAAATAATAATAAAGGGTATCTTTTTCATGACTTAAAATTTAAAATCGGTTTAATAATCTAATATCCTGTTTGTAAAACAACTATCAGGCCATTGGCAGCTGCATTAATGGGTGCCGATAATATTACCCACTTATCCCCTGCATAAAGTAACTGCCATTTTTGCACCCTTTTCCCCTTGGCACAATGATTGACAATTCATATGCACAAACAAATAAATAAACATGGGAAAAATAATAGGAATAGACTTAGGAACTACCAACAGTTGTGTTGCTGTAATGGAAGGTAACGAGCCGGTAGTGATAGCAAATGATGAAGGGCGCAGAACCACACCTTCCGTAGTTGCTTTTTTAAAAAATGGTGAGCGTAAAGTAGGAGATCCTGCAAAACGCCAGGCAATAACCAATCCGCAAAACACCATTAGCAGTGTTAAGCGTTTTATGGGCCGTATGTTTAATGAAGTAACGGAAGAAACAACCCACTGGAGTTATAAGGTAGCCAAAGGTGACAATAATACGGTTCGGATTGACATAGATGGCAGAATGTACACGCCCCAGGAAATAAGCGCCATGGTATTGCAGAAAATGAAAAAAACTGCAGAAGATTACCTGGGCCAGGAAGTAACCGAAGCTGTTATAACTGTACCTGCATACTTTAACGATGCACAACGCCAGGCTACAAAAGAAGCCGGAGAAATTGCAGGTTTAAATGTACGCCGTATTGTAAACGAACCCACTGCTGCAGCACTTGCTTACGGCATGGACAAAAAAGGAAAAGACCAGAAGATAGCTGTGTTTGATTTGGGTGGTGGTACTTTTGATATTTCTGTTCTGGAAC
>JAYVGA010000404.1:0-2499 GCA_043772635.1 Chitinophagaceae bacterium | reverse complement strand
GGGAAAACATTTAGCGAACTGCCATCTCTTCCCATTTCCATTTTAGCAGGATCATCACTACCGGCCCAGTCTTTCATCATTGTATACAAATCCATAAACAGGTTAGTATCTACACCAGCTTTGGGCGCATTATAAATTACATCCCGGTTAGATCCTTCTATTTGCGCAGCAGACCATAAAGGGTCTATAGGATCACTATCATTTACTTTATACCGCAACTGGTTAATATACCAGTCTGTACCCAATAAACTGCTGTTGATAACCCTGATGTCTTTTCTTACACCTTCTACTTCCTGTGCATACCATAAAGGATAAGTATCATTGTCTCCAAAAGAAATAACTATTGCATTGGGCGCACAACTTTCTAAATAATTTCTTGCAAGGTCGGGGGCCAGTGTTTTTTTACTGCGGTCATGGTCATCCCATCCTCCGGCAGCCATAACAACAGGCACCAGTAACAGGCACAATATACCGGCAATAAATGCTGCATTTCTTGTATTTTTTATAAAGGGCAACAGAAGGTCTTTAACGTATAAAACACCCAATCCTATCCATAAAGCAAAGGCATAAAAAGAACCTACAAAAGCGTAATCCCGCTCCCTTGGCTGGTTGCCTGCCTGGTTTAAATACACTACAATGGCAAGGCCGGTAAAGAAAAACATAAGGCCTACTACGAATGCATCTTTACCATCTTTTTTTACCTGGTAAAATAATCCCAATATGCCCAATACTAATGGCAGAGCATAAAATTTATTATTGGCTTTATTATTTTTTAATGCATCGGGCAGGCGGTTCTGATCTCCGAGCCGCAGGTTGTCGTAAAAACCAATCCCGGTCTTCCAGTTGCCGTCTCTTACGTTACCCATATTAATACCTTGTATATCATTTTGTTTTCCTGCAAAGTTCCACATAAAATACCGCAGGTACATCCAGTTTACCTGGTAGCTGAAAAAGAAAGAAATATTTTCCGCCATAGTGGGAGCTCTTTCATAATTACCTTGCTGGTCTTTGGTTATACCTGCCCAGTTAGCGTAGTAATCAGCATGGTTCTGGTCATTGCTCTGGTCCCACATGCGGGGAAAAAAATGTTTATCAGCATCGGCATAAACATAAGAAACCTTTCGGCCGTTTTTTTCATATTTGCCATTAGACTTTATGTAAGTTTCTTCTATATCCATATCCTGTACCTGTGCCGTAAAATCCTGGCCAAACAGCACAGGCCAGTCGCCATATTGTTCCCTGCTAACATATCCTACAAGATTTACTGGGTTATCTACATTAAACATATCCAGGCTGGTATCTGCATTGCTGCGGATAAGGGTTGTAAAATAAGTGGAATAACCCAGCAGCATAAAAGAAAAACACCATAGCCCTAGCTTTAAAAAGTTCCAGTTGTTTTTGTTAGCAATACGCAAACCAAAAAACACCAGAACTGCAATAAGTAAAAAGAAAAATGAAAAACCGGTAAAGTAAGGCAGGCCAAAACTATTTACAAATAAAATATCCATATTGCCCGCACCTTTTATGCTCCATTGAATTACTGCTTTTTGCACAAGGCCTGTAATAATGCAGCCCAGGATGAAAGCAAAAAATGTTCCCCAGTTGGTAGCAGTGTATCTTCTGTAATAATAAATAATTACAATGGCAGGTATGGTTAAAATGTTTAATAAATGCACTCCGATAGATAATCCCATCAGGAAAAAAATTAAAATTATCCACCGGTCAGCCCTGGTAAAATGTCCTTTTATGCCCAGGGCATGTTCTTCTACCACAGCTTCGTCCCATTTAAGAATGGCCCAAAAAACAATGGCAGTAAAAAAGGAAGACATGGCGTATACTTCTGCTTCTACCGCACTAAACCAAAAAGAATCGGAAAATGTATAAGCCAGTGCGCCCACAACTCCTGCGGCCATTACCGCAATAATATTCCCCATGCTGAGACCTGCTGCTTCTTTCTGAACTATTTTCCGGGCAAAATGGGTAATGCTCCAGAATAAAAACAAGACAGTAAAACCGCTTGCCAGTGCACTCATAAGATTAATGCCTGTAGCTGCATGTTGTGCATCAAAAGGTACCATAAACAAACGTCCTATAAGTACAAACAATGGTGCTCCAGGCGGATGCGGTATCTGAAGTTTATAAGCACTGGAAGCAAACTCACCGGTATCCCAAAAACTGCCGGTGGCTTCCATAGTCATTATATACACTGCGCAGGCAACAAGGCATATAGCCCAGCCGGTAATATTGTTGATTCTTTTAAAACTCATACGATGTTAGTTATAAGTGGGCAAATATAATGATGTTTGTTGTTGGGGAGGCAAGCAGAAAGTTTTTTTACATTTATTTTGGATGGTTGATTAAATTCAGTTTTTGATTTTGATGATTCAGTCAATATTGGTATGTTTAAATGCATGGATCTTTTTTTACATAGATTAATAATTTTTATACAATGTTCAGCAAAATCAGTTTCATAAATATAATCAGCGAATACAATGTTCG
>JAYVGA010000403.1:0-8755 GCA_043772635.1 Chitinophagaceae bacterium | reverse complement strand
TTTTTAAAGCTTCCGCAAATTTATATTGCCTCATACCTTAATATTAAGCCCGAAACTTTTAGTGTTCTTAAAAAGAAACTGAAGTAGCAAACAAATAATAATATCCTGTTATTATAAGCTATATTTTTCTTCAATAAAATATAATGTAAAGAAATACTTAATAAAAAAAGTTAACCTCTTTTTCTGCTTTTGTGGAATTGATGTAAGCATTCCAAAAAGATAAAGATGGTTTAAATAAAATAGTACTCCTTACAAAATAACATACAGGGAACCATCCCCTGCTGATAAATGCAGAAGTGTTACCCGCAAGCTTTTTCTTTACATATTTTTCAATCACTGTCTTCCAGGTGAAAATGCTGCTTGTATGCACCAGCAGCTATATGCATGGCAAAACCCGCAATAGCAAAATCTTTTAAAATGCTTCTTAGTGCAAGTTGCCGCATCTCTTTATCGCCTGCATTAAGATAATTGGGCACATGAATGCTTAAAATAAAAAATATAAGCATGGCTGCCAGCAGGTAGCCGGTAAACTTTACATACTGGTTGGTCATAAACGAGATACCCACCAGGATATAGGTTGCACCAACAATGTACACCCAAAATAATCCCCCAAAAAGGGAGGCGGGCACATATGCCATAAGATCCCTGGGATACATAAAATGAAAAATTCCGAAAAAAATTAATACTACCGATAGCATATAAATAGCTATCCGGGAAATAATATGATAATGTCTCATGGTAAAATTTTTGTAAAAGATAAGCCGGATAACCCGGCTAAAACATGATTTTCATCAGCCTGTAAAATGCTCCCTGCTATATGGATTGTGCATTTAGTTTTGCTTGTTTACAGTTTAAAAATGGTAAAAAACCAGCACTTCATTATTACACCAGCACTATTTAATGTTTTTACTTAAAAATTTGCTCCAATTTTTTTTCTTCAACAAAATTTTTGTACTGTTAAACTTTGCTAAAGTTTGACGGATAAATTTTAAGCTCCAGCTCTTTTTAGAAACTTTGTAAATGCGTAATAAAATTTTTTGTTAAAAGTTAAATCCATGCCAAAGCTTTATTTCGTACCTGATATGCATGCCAATCTCAATCCTGTAAAATCATTTTCTACAGCATACCTCTATACACAGGCAAAATTTTCACTCACTTATAAATTTAAAATTTATGAAAAGAAAAATTTATGCAGCAATTATGCTGTGTGCCATGGTATTAAATACCTTCCCGGTATGGGCATCCAGCCATAGGGAAGCTCCGCTGATTGCGGATGATCCTACGGCAGACAATACGGATGTGTACGCTTTTAAAAGTCCCGCCAATCCCAACAAGATTGTTCTTATTGCCAATTACATCCCTCTCCAGTTGCCACAGGGTGGGCCCAATTTTTATCATTTTAGCGAAAACGTACGGTATGAAATTCACATAGACAACAATGTGGCTACAACAGGTGATGACATCATTTACCGTTTTACTTTTGACAGGAAGAATGAAGACCCTACTACCTTCTTCAACATTCGTCTGGGTAAAGAAAATTTAAAAACAACCTACACCCTAACGAGGAGTACAAATGGTGGCAGAAGCTTCAGTACCATTTTAACCAACGGCGTTGTACCCCCACCCAATATTGGTGCACGCTCCATCAGTTCTCCGGTTGGGTTAAATGCCCCCAGTTATGAAACATTAATGACACAGGCTATTAAAACTGCCAATACAGGAGAAAAAGTTTTTTGCGGCCCTGTTGATGATCCATTTTTTGTAGACCTTGGTGGCATATTTGATTTGGGAGATGCTCCCCGCCAGGGACCTACCCGGCCGGAAGATGGATTAAAATGTATAAATGTATCTACCATTGCACTGGAAGTAGACATAAGCACATTGCAGAAAGACCACAAAAACCTTAACCAGGCTGTAAATATTTTAGATCCAAATTATGTTATTGGTGTGTGGGCATCTGCAAGCAGGCAAAAAATAACTGTGCTGAATGATGTTTCAAAACATGAATATGGCGATGAAGATGATGATGATGATAATGATTATGACAGGCACAATAATGATAATTATGATAACCGTTATGAAACCCATTCAGGTCCATGGATACAGGTATCAAGATTGGGTATGCCATTAACCAATGAAGCCGTTATTCCTGTTGGAGATAAAGATTTGTGGAACAGGCTTACCCCTTACCAGGATCTTTCCCGCATTAAAAAATTTGGAAATTATTTTTATAACCCTGAACTGGCTTTGTACATGGATGATGCAAAGTTTGGTGCTGCTGTACCTGCTTTTAAACAGTTGAGAATACAAAAAAATTCGCTGCAGCAATTTGGTTTTGGAAACGGGCAGGATGGACTTTTTCCTTTAAAAGGTAATGCCGCTTTAAATGGCACAGCCTTAAGCGAAGCAGCTTTTGGAGGTTTGTTGCTTCCGGGCCCCGGTAAGCCACGCTCAGTGGATCTTTACCCAATTTTTCATACAGGTGTTCCTAACCTGCGGCCTTACCAGCTGGCAACAGGCAAAGGCGGCAACCCGCTTGCAGCAGGCAAACCATTTATTAATAATTTTCTTCCCAATGGTGGCGATATGCTGAGGCTTAACATGGCAGTACCAGCTACATCAAGAACCTCTGCCGACTTTAGTAGTGAAGGTTTGGTGCAGGCTGCTGTTTTAGGATTACTGGATCCCAGGTTTAATACCAATACCAGTTTGCAGTTTATTCCTAACATGGATGGTTTCCCTAATGGCAGAAGACTGGAAGACGATGTTACCCGTATTGAACTACAGGCTGTAGGCGGCATTGTGCTGGCAGCAATAGGATTATGGTATGATGATTATGTAGCAGGAAGTGCAAACCCCGTTACACAAGACCTTATAGATGTTTTAAGTTATACCACTAAGGTAGAAGCTAATGATACAACATTTAAAACATCTTTCCCATTTGTACAAACCCCATGGGCAGGTACACGTAATTGTGATTGTGCACCACCACCCGATGGCGCTAAAGCTTCCTCTGCCAAAGGATATGGCGCTGCAAATATTGGTAAGGGCTTTGGAGCTATTTTAAATACACCAGAGCTTGTAATGAAAACTTCGCCCAATCCTTTTAGCGATAATACCACTATACAGTATCAATTAAAAACAGCCGCACAGGTAAGCATTGCTGTGTATGATGTACAGGGTAAAGAAATAAAAGTATTGCTGAACAAAAGGCAAAATGCAGGCAGCTACACCGAAAACTTTAATGGCACCCAACTGGGAGCTGGTGTTTATTTTGTTAAGATAAGTAAAGATGGAGCCGTAAAACAAACGCTCAAAATTATTAAGGATTAAAAAATAATAAAAAGAGGTTGCATCTGCGGCACGCATGCACTAAAATATGCAACCTCTTTTTAAAATATCTGCATCCACCTGCATCACAACAAAAATCTAATCATCATGTAGATTTTATAAAATAATAAAAAACCGTTTTACATTTTAATACCCTCCCAGCCCTTAAATACATTATCATTTTTTAAATGATTAAAAACAATTGAAATGAAAAATAAATATTGGTACATTATACTTCTTGCATTTTTTAGTGTTGCAGTAAGTTTTGTAGTGGTAAAATTTAAAAGCCAACAGCAGTTAAATAATAACACTACATATATTTTATTGCCCCGTACAGGCAATTCAACTACAGAAGAATGGAAAACCGCTAAAATAAATACGGATAAATTACTGGCTAAAATAAAAGCTAATTCTTCTGATACCAAAGCAGGCCTTGCTTTGGCAAATGCCTACATTGCCGAAGCAAGAATTAGCGGCAATACAGCTTACTATGATAAAGCTGCATTAAACACTGTTGATAATATTCTTTCAAAAGAACCCGCCAATTACGAAGCATTGATGTTAAGGGCGCTGCTGCAATTATCGCAGCATCATTTTGCAGATGGCCTGGCCACCGCAAAAACTGCAGAAAACATTAATCCCAATAATGCATTTGTTTATGGCCTGCTGGTAGATGCCAATGTAGAAATGGGAAATTATGATGCGGCACTGGAGGCTGCAGATAAAATGGTTTCTATAAGGCCCGATCTGCGCAGTTATAGCCGCATTGCTTATTTGCGGGAAATACATGGCGACTATCCCGGAGCTGTAGATGCAATGAAACTGGCCGTGCAGGCAGGGATAACTGCAGAAGAAACCACAGAATGGTGCAGGGCACAGCTGGGGAGGCTTTATGAAAATATGGGTGATATACAGAATGCCGGCCTTCAATATAATTTATCATTGGCAGCAAGGCCGGGTTATGCAAATGCGCTGGCAGGCCTGGGGCGAATAGCTACACATCAAAAAAAATATGACAGCGCTGTTTATTATTACGAGCAGGCAAATAATTTTATAAACAATTTTGGCATACAACAAAATCTTGCCCTGGCTCACAGTAATGCCGGCCAGGCAGAAAAAGCAAATACAATAAATAAAGAAGTTATTGCTGCAATGAATAAAACTGCAGCCATAAGTAATGATGACCCGGCCGCTGGGCATTACTCCGATAAAGAACTGGCCTATGCTTACCTCCAAAACCACAACTACGATAAAGCACTGCAGCATGCACTGGCAGAATATAACCGGCGGCCAAAAAATATAGATATTAATGAAACCATGGCTTGGGTATATTATAAAAGAAACGAAACGGAAAAAGCCCTGCCCTATCTTAATGCAGCCCTGGTTACACACAGCATGAACCCCGTGCTGTTATGTACTGCGGGATTAATATATGCCCAAACAGGAAATGCAGAAAAAGGAAAACTAATGCTTAAGCTTGCATTAAAGCACAACCCCATAATGCCCGATGAAATAAAAAAAGAAAGCACCGCCACTTTACAAAAACTATAAACAGTGAACAACAGTAATTACAATTATAAACAACCATTGCTGCTCTGTACCCTATGTTTATTTTTGGTACAAATTGCAAATGCACATAACATTAATTATGCATTAGAAAATGCACCTGTGCACCAGGTGGCCTGGTATTATTTTAAGTTAGGCTTTGCACATATTATTCCGCAGGGCATAGATCATGTTTTATTTATCATCGCCATCTGCCTTATTAATACAAAATTAAAAACAGTTATTTACCAGGCATCTGCTTTTACATTAGCGCATACCATTGCCCTTGCCCTGAGCATGAAAAATATTATTGCAGCACCTGCACCCATAATAGAACCTATAATTGCATTATCTATCGTTTTTGTAGCCGTAGAAAATATTATTTTACACGAACTAAAACCCTGGCGTTTGTTACTGGTGTTTCTTTTTGGGCTTATACATGGGCTTGGCTTTGCAAGTGCCTTAAACGAAATTGGTTTGCCGCCTGATAAATTTTTTACTTCTATACTGATGTTTAATTTGGGCATAGAAATTTGCCAGGTATTAATTATAGCATTTTTATTTCTTGGTTTAATACATCCATTAAAAAATAAAAGCTGGTACCGCTACAGGATAGTGTATCCCATATCTATTGCTATTGCCTTGGTGAGCAGCTACTGGACGGTGGAGCGGCTAATAGGATAGCGCAGCATACTGCATGCATTGCTAGCATATGCATTTTTATTTTGCAGGCTTATGCCCATAATTATACGCTAACAAAAATTTGCCGCTATATTGCACTAAAATAAACCAATATGAAAAGTATTTTTTTTAGCCTTCTCCTGTTTTTAACAGTGGGTAAAAATTTTGCCCAAACAGGCAATACTCCCAGGGCATCTCTTAATCACACTGCTATTTATGTAATTAACGTAAAAGCCAGTGCCCATTTTTATCAAAATATAATTGGCATAGATACAGTGCCCGAACCTTTTCATGATGGCAAACATGCATGGTTTGCAACAGGGCCGGGTACTATGCTGCATATAATAGAAGGAGCCACTGCAAAAAAAGAATATTATAAAAATCAGCACACCTGCTTTAGTGTGGCTTCGCTAAAAACATTTACTGCCACACTTTTAAAAAACAATATCCCCTGGGAAGACAGGGACGGTGCAAAAAATGCCATTACCACCAGGGTAGATGGTATAAAACAACTATGGCTGCAGGATCCCGATGGGTACTGGATTGAAATAAATGATGCGGCTTTTTAACCCCCGGAAAAATAAAGCTTTTTAATTTTTGCGGTCGTAATTCTCTTGCAGCCAAGGGCAAATTGAGACCTTGAAATATTACTATGCCAAAACTTAAGCCATTTCAAATACAATCATCTCTATTTAAAAAACTATTTTTTGCTATACCTTTGGCAGCAAGCCATACATCGGCAACATCTTATTCTGCCTTAAAAAACCTTTTCAACTATTGGTAACAACTGAATTGCCAGCCGCAAGACACCGGGGTCAATGGGCATTCGTATCAACATATCTCCCTTTCGTCGCATCATTTTACCCTGCGCATGTTTGGAGCAGTTTTAAAAAGTATCTTTCGCTTATGAATTCAAAATGGTATGCAAAAAAATGGGTTACCGTGGTACTGCATATTGCAGTGTGGGTGTTGCTTTTTTCATTGCCCTATATCCTCAAACCTTCTTTAAACGAAAGCCGGCCTGCTACCGAAAAGGCAGAACCGGCACTGGTGCATTTGCGCTATATTTTGAACGATCTTATTTACATCGGCTTTTTTTATTTAAATGCCTTTTATTTAATTCCGAAATTTATTTATAAAAGAAGTTATAAGCGGTATGCTGCTGTTATCATCAGCAGTTTTATTATTATCTTATTTATAACCTGGTCTATTTTCTTTCTGTTTATGAGTATGCAGCGGTTTAATATCCGGGGACATATTTTATTTAATTTATTTTTCTTCCTTTTCTTTTTTGCCGGCAGCACCGCTTACCGTATGATAAAAGACAGAACCCGTGCCGACAGGATTGCAAGAGAAAAAGAAAATGAAAACCTGAAAACAGAATTATCTTTATTGCGATCTCAGGCAAGCCCCCACTTTATGTTTAATGTGCTTAATAATATGGTGGCGCTGGCACGCAAAAAATCAGACCTGCTGGAACCTTCGCTGCTTAAATTTTCTTCTCTTATGCGGTATATGCTGTATGATGCAGATGAAGAAAAAGTGGGCCTTGAAAAAGAGATTGATTACCTGCAGAGCTACATTGACCTGCAGCAGCAGCGCTTTGGAAAAAATGTACAGATCAATGTAAACCTTCAGCAGTTTGATGATAATTATGAAATAGAACCTATGCTGCTCATCCCATTTGTAGAAAATGCTTTTAAACATGGAACCGGCATTTTGGAAGATGCACAGATAACGGTAGAGTTAAAAGCAGAAAAAGGCATGCTGCATTTTAATGTGCAGAATAAATATGATCCATCATCCATTGAAATAAAAGATAAAACTTCTGGCATTGGGCTTACCAATGTAAAAAGAAGATTAAATTTATTGTACGGCAATAAGCAAAACCTGCTCATAAGCCGTAAGGATAACTGGTTCACTATATCACTTCAATTAAATTTAAAATAATGCTTCGCTGTATTGCTGTAGATGATGAGCCGCTGGCGCTGGAACTGCTGGAAGATAACATAAGCAAAGTGCCATACCTGCATTTAGTGGCCACTTGCAGCAATGCTATGCAGGCAATGAAAGTACTGCAGGAACAAACAGTGGATCTTATCTTTTTGGATATACAAATGCCCGGCCTTACAGGATTACAATTTATTCAGAGCCTGAATAACCGGCCCATGATTATCCTTATTACAGCATACGAAAAATTTGCGCTGGAAGGATTTAATTTAGATGTGGTAGATTACCTGGTAAAGCCGGTATCATTAGAGCGTTTTGTAAAAGCATGCAACAAAGCCTTTGAACTCTTTCAGTTAAAAAACCGCAGCAAAGAAAATAATACAGAAGCCCCCCCCGGTTATTTTTTTGTAAATGTAGATTACAGTTTATTAAAAGTTGTACATGCCGATATTAAATACATCGAAGGTTTAAAAGACTACATTAAAATTCATCTTAATAATCCTTCTAAGCCAGTAGTTACAAGAATGAATATGAAGGCTATGGAAGAACAACTGCCGGCAGGCCAGTTTATCCGCATACATAAATCTTATATTGTGTCTGTTGCCTTTATTACCTCGGTAAGAAAAAGCAGTTTAAATATCGGCAATGAAGAACTGCCCGTAAGCGAAACCTACCAGGATGCATTGATGAAACTCACAGGCAAAGCCGGGTGAAAGCTAAAACTTGAATCCACACAAAGTTGATTAGGCAGTAACACAAAGTTTGAATATTTTACAAGCCCAATTATGAAATCTGCCTGCATTAAATTATTATTATCACAATCAAAACTTTTAAAAAATAAAAAGAATCAGGGTTGCTTTATTTACCATCGCCAGCATGTGGACAGTATCTGTAACACAGGCGCAAACGGCAGATGAAATTATTAACAAACACATTGAAGCAATTGGCGGAAAAGAAAACCTCAGCAAAGTAAAATCGCTTTACATAGAGAGCAATATGGATATGATGGGTACATCGGCACCTGTGGTAAGTAACCTGCTGGATGGAAAAGGTTGTAAAACGGAAATCAATTATAATGGCTCCACCATTATCAATTGTTTTACTGATAAAGGGGCATGGTCATTGAATCCATTAGGTGGCAACTCTTCTGCCACCACTTTACCAGACGAAATGTACCAGTCAGGTAAACATGCAATTTACACAGGTGGTATATTACTGGAATATGCAGCTAAGGGAGCCACCGCAGAAT
>JAYVGA010000402.1:0-3710 GCA_043772635.1 Chitinophagaceae bacterium | reverse complement strand
GGTTATAACAAAAAAGTATAACCTGTATATGACTGCATTCAATGCAGCAAATTTTTAAATAACAATTATAAAGAAAATTACATTTGACCGGAGGAACTTGATCAAAACATCCTAGAGGTCGGGTAAAGATAAGGCGAATATTTGGGAGGAGGTAATATGGGTAAAAAATATTCTGAAAAGTGGTTTTCTTTTTTGAATTATGGCAGGAACACAAAAACTAATATATTCACCTGTAAAATATACATCCCACTATAATGAGAATCCTGCTATTGCTATCGTTTGCGCTAATTTGCCATATTCAAACTAAAGGGCAATATTCCCGAACATCTGATTTTAGCCCGGAAAAACTGGAAAGCAAATATTATAAGTTAAAAGTAAAAGGTACAGCACCTGCAAATTTACACCTGCCCTTTGGCGGGATAAAAATAATAGACAGCAGGTTTGATTCTTCCAAAGTTGGCTTCATCATGTCTAAAGATTTTTTTAGAAATGAAATGACCATATTCAAAAAATTAAAGATAAGAAATGGTTTGGCTAAATCTCTGGAAGATTATTACAATACATATTATGAGAATGCTTTTAAGCCAAATAATTTGAAGCTCCTGATTATTATTAAAAAGTTTTGGATTACATCCACCAATCCATATCATCACCAGGCACAGGGCAATTCCAGAAACTTATTTGCAGGTACATCGCTGCATGCCAAATGGGAACTGTATATTTTTAAAGATGATGAGGCATTAGCTTTTAAAAGAATAGATACGGTAATTAAAAGTGAATTGCAGGTTGCTGACTATTTATTTGATAAAGATGACAGTGAAGCATCTTCTTCTACACGGATAAATGGTCTTTTAAATTTTTTTATAGAACAGTTTAATTATGATAAGCCTGTAAGTGTATTCAGGGAAAGAGAAAAAAAATCTTATGCCAAAATAAGGCAGATAAATGAAAGCCGTTTTTTATTACCGGTTTTAGCAGACAGCAATATCAACAATGGTGTTTTTATGAATTTTACCGAATTTAAAAACAATGAACCTTCTGTAAAAAAGTTTAAGGAAAACACTATGAATTACAGAACTTTTAAAAAGGAAGAATACCTTACAAATGATAAAGATTCTTTGATTAATAATTACTGGGCTTATACCATAAATAAACAAACAAGAATCAGCCAGTACGGTAACGACAAATTATTCAGGCAGGGAAATACTTTTGAATTTTTTGTAAAAGTAAGAGTGAGTGTTTTTGCTCCCCCGGGCGCAATAAAATTTAAAAACTACATCACATATTGGGTGCCATATCAATTGGATATGGAAAGCGAAGAGATTTATTAAGATTTTTTCAATTTATCAAATCAAACTCATCGCCTCTTCGCTCTCGTGTCTTTTTAAAATATCCCCAATAGCATTATCATATTTATCTTTCCACTCCATAACCGCACCCCACTCTTCTCCATCTACTTTTATGGCCTGTGCCGTTACCTTACCCAGCAACGAAAAAGAAACAGCAGATGATTGCAAAACATTTTTAAAAGCTTCTTCATTTGCAGCACTAATAGATACTACTACCCTGCTCTGGCTTTCGCCAAACCAATATGCATCTTTGCGTATGGCTATATCATTTGCTGCCACATTAAAACCCAGCTCATTGGTAAAGGCACTTTCTAAAAGTGTAATTATTAATCCGCCTTCGCTTACATCATGTGCACTCTGCAGCAATTTATTTTTTATTAAACTGATTAATGTTTGTTGTAAAATAAATTCTTCCTCCAGGTTAAAATACGGACAAGGGCTAAATTCTTCGCCCACAATTTTATGCAGGTATTCTGATGAGTTGATATCGTTGCGGCTTTGCCCCAGCAGGTAAATACTATCGCCTTGGTTTTTAAAATTAAGGGTCATTTTATCACCGGCACTATCCAGTATACCCACCATACCAATGGTAGGTGTAGGGTACACGGGCCCATCCGGCGATTGATTGTAAAAACTCACATTGCCTCCGGTAACGGGCGTATCAAATTTTAAACATGCCTCTCCCATTCCTTTAATGGCATTGGTAAACTGATAATAAACTTCCGGATCGTAAGGATTACCAAAGTTGAGGCAGTTGGTAACACCCAATGGCTGGGCGCCGCTGCATACAATATTGCGGGCGGCTTCTGCCACGGCTATCATGGCACCTTTATATGGATCGGCAAACACATAACGGCTGTTACAATCTGTGGTAAGTGCCAATGCTTTGCTGGTAGGTTTTGCTAAAACTATGGCAGCATCGCTGGGCGCATTAGATGTGGTGGTGCCTGCACCAACCATACTATCATACTGCTCATAAATCCATTTTTTGGTGGCAATATTGGGAATGCAAACCAGTTGCGCTGCTATGGCTTTTATATCCTTTGGTTCCTGCACAGATGCAATATTAAAAGCTTCTATTTTATCTAAATAAGCCGGGCGTTTTATATCCCGGTCGTATTGCGGGGCACCGCCACCCAGTACCAGTTCTTCTGCAGGCAACACTGCTTCCAGCGTGCCATGCATATAAAAATTTAAGAGGCCATCAGCAGTTACTTCTCCAATATCGCTGCAGGGCAAATCCCATTTTTCAAATACATCCAGTACTGCCTGTTCTTTTCCTTTTTCTACCACAAGCAGCATTCGCTCCTGGCTTTCGCTTAAGAGCAGTTCCCAGGCTTTCATATCTTTTTGGCGGGTAGGCACTTTATCCAGGTGAATGATCATACCCGATTTTCCTTTTGCACTCATCTCTGCAGTAGAACATATAATTCCTGCAGCACCCATATCCTGCATACCCACAACTGCCCCGGTTTTTATTACTTCCAGGCAGGCTTCCAGTAATTTTTTTTCCTGGAAGGGATCACCCACCTGCACGGCCGGTAAATCTTCTGCACTGTCGGCTGTAATTTCTGCACTGGCAAAACTGGCACCTCCAATACCATCTTTACCCGTGGCACTGCCCACAAAAAATACCGGGTTACCCACACCTTCTGCTGTGGCCGAAATGGTATCGCCATTTTTTAGTATCCCCACACTCATAGCATTTACCAAGGGATTGGTATGGTAACAATCTTCAAAATATATTTCGCCGCCCACGGTGGGCACACCAAAACAATTTCCGTAATGGCCAATGCCATGCACCACACCCGCAAGCAGGTGCTGGGTTTTGGCATCTTTTATATTTCCAAAACGCAGGGAGTTTAAAGAGGCAATGGGCCGGGCCCCCATAGTAAATATATCCCTGTTAATGCCGCCCACACCGGTGGCTGCGCCCTGGAAGGGTTCAATGGCAGAAGGATGATTGTGCGATTCTATTTTAAACACCACACCATATCCATCACCAATATCCATAAGACCGGCATTTTCCTCGCCTGCTTTTACCAGCATTTTTTTTCCATCACGGGGAAGCGTCTTTAACCATTTAATAGAATTTTTATAACTACAGTGCTCGCTCCACATACCACTAAAAGCGCAGAGCTCAGTAAAATTGGGCGTTCGGCCAAGCTTTTGTTTTATCAGTTCAAATTCTTCTGCTGTAATTCTTAATTGTGCTGCTGTTGCTGCTGTTATTTCCATAAAAATTGGTGAAGGGGTGATTTTGAAAACGCAAAGGTACAGCCTCACAACTTTTATAAGGTATATAAAAAAGTAATTATTTTTAACCAAGTTCCCACATCAAGATGGTGAGAGGTGAGAGGT
>JAYVGA010000401.1:0-7735 GCA_043772635.1 Chitinophagaceae bacterium | reverse complement strand
TTTTATTATCAAAGTATTTGAAAGCTGGATTAAGCTAATTCCTTTTTCTTTCTTGTGGAACTCAAACGGGTTTTTGAAGCTAATTTTTGCAAAGGAAGTTTTTTGCCAGTTGCTTTATAATAAGCAATTACTTCACTAATTTTTTTTCTTTCTTCCGCTGTCAGTGGTGTCGGGTCAACTACGAAATTAATACCTGCCGGTTCTTTTATGTATCCCATAGTAGTTATAATTTAAGTTGGAAAATATTTTTTAATTAATTTAAGGGCCTCTTGTGGGAAGATTACCATTTTATGCCCGCCAATATGAGTCGCACCTAAAGTTTTTTCATAATGCTCAATCAACTTTGTTTTGGAAGTGAATGAAACGAATCCCTGATATCCTTTGTCCCATGAAGATTTACAGGTGAAAGCGAACAGATTGCCTGGAACACCCTCATAAAGTTTATTCTTGCCTAAGTTGAATGGAGCACTTTCGATAAGGTGTAAATAATAATGATCAGTGTAATCACTTATACTTAAAAGCCCTTGAACTATTTCAGGATTATTCCTAATGGTAAGTTTAAAAACTTGCCTGTCTGTCAACCTAAACTCACTAGCCCAATCGAAAAGCCAACCCTTTTTCTTTATGGTATTTTTTAAGTCTGCTTTTACTGCAGGATGAACGTCAGTAGGGAAACTGTCGCCAGAAATAGTATTAACAATGCTATTTGTTAGCTTGTCAATTTCGATTCCTAAATGATATTTGGTCTGTTTTGCCACTTTTCAAAGCTACAAAAAAAATAGCTTATTGTCTGGATAAATGGCTGAATCGCATGATGCCACACCATTACCGCTAACGATTGTATTTCCGCTAATATACGCTATAAAAATTCCAGCGGCTATTTTTTAAATCCATTCTTTTTCAATTCTTTAGCAAAAAAAAAGCTACTGTTTTGGGGTAGCACAAATACAACTTAGGTTTATAGTAAATCTTTGTTGTTTGTACGGCGGCGGGCCGAATATACGCTTCAATAAAAGTACCCCAAAGGTATGCCGCACAAGGGAGTGACACAACGATGTTAAATAGAATTACTAATGCCGGTATCAAAAAAAAAATTAACTCTGGTTTTCCAAAACATTCTTTCTTGTTTTATTTATAAAAAAAAAGCAGGCTGCTGCTCAACCTGCTTTTTAAAATTCTTTCATCTAATTTTAATCATCATCATCATCATCATCATCATCTTCATCATCATCACCTACCGGTACAATTTTATACACTCTGCCGGTATTGCCCACGGGGCCAAGCCGAAGGGAGGTGGTAACATATACTTCTCCTTTTCTATCCTGGCCAAAACCTTTTATGAGATTACCAATATCGTTTGGCGAACTTTTTAAAGATATTTCTTCGTACGTCCATGGGCCGGAACTGCGGGGCTGTGCAATAAATAATTCTCCGTTAATGGTGGTGGGCAACTGGGTGTAGGAGCCAAAAATATATTTGCCTTTAAAATGCTCAATCTTATTGCCGCGGTACACATTACCCCCTATAACGGCAAGGGTACGGGGTGCTATGGGATTGCGGAAATTATTGAGTACAATTACCGGATCTATTAATGGCTGGCCCAAATTATCTACAGCAGGGCAGGTAGGAAAAGGCACCAGGCTGCTGGCTGCATTAAAGCAGGTAAGTCCTTCTTTTACGTTCCATCCATAATTGCCTCCCTTTTTTATTACATCAATTTCTTCGTAAAGCAGTTGGCCTACGTCGCCCACATACAAATTATGGTCGCCGCCCATATCAAAAGAAAAACGATAAGGATTACGCAAACCATAGGCATATATTTCATCCCTGCCTGCTTTGTTTACAAAAGGATTATCGGCAGGAATACTGTAAGGGCTGCCATTAACATCTATGCGCAGGATATTTCCAAAAAGGTTGGAGTCCAGGTCCTGGCCGTTTCCGCCGGCGTTGGTCAGATACCAGTCGGTAACATGACCCACATTAATGTCGTTTGCACCTCCGCCATCGCCAATGGCGATATATAAATAATCATCGGTGGGCCCAAATGCAATGGTGCCGCCATTGTGATTTCCCTGCGGATCGTCCATTTCTAAAACGGTACGTTCCGAATTGGGGTCGGCCATATTTGGATTGCCGGCTGACACTCTGAACTCCGATACTTTGCTAAGGTTGTTCCATAAAGTAGTGGTGGTGGGGCCGCCGGGCCTGCGGGGAGCCATGTAGTACACATAAAATTTTCCGTTGCTTTTATACCTTGGGTGAAATGCTACACCAAGCATTCCTCTTTCGTCGCCATTAGGGTTAAGCGGAATTACCTTGCTGGTAATGTCTAAAAACGGGGTCATCAACCTGTTGCCATGTTTGTCTATTATCCATATTTTTCCAACTTGATCAATAATAAACAAACGTTTTGTTTCATCATTAGATGTTACTACACCCAGGGGGGAAGTGAGGCTGTCTGCTATCAGCTTAATATCTACTTCTTTGTTGTGCCCGCCACGAAGTGCAGTAACTTCTTCTTCTGTTTGCAATGCAACAGTTTCAGCAGGCATTTTTGTACAGTTTTGCAGCAGCACTGTGCTTCCTAAAAAAGCTACAGTGAGCCCTGCAATTTTTAGTTTTTTTGAAAACGGTGACCAATGAAAGTTTAATGATTTCATACACTAATTTTTTAAAGTTAAAAAATGGGCACAGGGATGTGGAATATTGCAAAGCCTGTATAACAGTAATTTTTGTTTACTTTATATCAGCACTTCCCTTTTTTTGCAGATGGGTTTTTATTACATCTTAAAAGCCAGCAGCCGGCTTTTAAGATTAAAACATTTAATGGTTTTGCTATTGTACCAAAAGGATACGTACCATTTGGATAAAAGGTTTACTGGTAGTATAAAAAAATTTAAGGAGATATGTGAGAGCATGTATAAATGGAAGGAAAGCCTGGCTTTTGTGTAATTATTTGCTTCCTCAAATTAAGCATGGTTGCCTGTTTAATGTGAATAGAAAACGGATGCTCATCATTTTGCCGGAAAAATTTCCGTATAATACCAACCCACCTGCCGCACAATTTGCAGGGTTAAAAAAATTGAGCCTTTGTGCCTTTGTAACTATCATCATCTGCCACTAAGCAGCAAAGCCACCAGGTAAATGCTTAGCAGTGGTAAAAAGAATTTTGCTCTAGAAAATACGGGCCAGGCGGCAAGATGTTACAGCGCAAGAAAAAACAAAAAAAATGTTTTTATAAAAATTATCTTTAGTGCTGCCAATAAATTACTTCATTTAATAAAAATTATTATGGGCATAGTATCAGTAGAAACGTCAAAAGCCTGGCAGGTTTTTTTAGCCAATATTAAAGATGCAAAAAATGAATTGGGCAATCCTGAAATTTTATGGTTCAGGGGGCACAGCAACGCTGAGTTCCGGTTACTGCCAAGCTTATTAAGATATAGCCGGGGGCTGGAAAAAGAGCAGGAATTATTTTATAAATTTAAGCGGTATGCCGATAAATTATTTAAATCTAAAAACAGTGAGTGGGAAACCTTATTTGATATGCAGCATTATGGTATTCCTACAAGGCTGTTAGACTGGACAGAGAATTTTGGAATAGCCCTATTTTTTGCAGCATATTACAACAGCAAATTTTCTTCCGGAAAATCTGCATCCATGTATTTACTAAACCCTGTAAAATTAAATCTTTTTGCAGGCAGGAATTCTATTGTGCGGCTTCCTACAGAAGAAAATAATTTCCGTTACTCCGACATTTATTTTCAAAAGCGCCCTTTCTCTGCCAATTCTCCCATAGCCATTGAGCCCATTTTTAATAACGACAGAATCATGGCACAAAGGGGTAATTTTACTATTCATGATGATTCTCTGATTGCAATTGAAGAAAAATTTCCGGGGGCAATAAAAAAAATTATACTGGATGGTTATACGATACAGGCTGCTTTAGAATTTCTTGATCTGGCAAACATTACAGAGTATTCTGTTTTTCCGGATTTTTCGGGTATTGCAGGATATTTAATTCAATCGTCAGGTTTGCTTGATCCTGTAACACGTTAATATTACTGCCACTAAATAAACAGGTTGCAGAAAGAATACAACACACTAAAAAATGCATTTAAAAAATTATTTTACTTACGCAAATGACAGGCAGGCAGAAAGTGTATGTATAAAAAATAAACTCTAAAATCACTGTGCTTCTTCTGCTATAAAAACATAACATTCCGCTTCAATTAATCCCTCTACCTTTACATTAAATAATAAGCTCATGAACTGGCCTTTGATAATAGTTTTTGGAATTGCAGTTACTGCATTAATTATCTTCCTGGTAAAACGCAATATAAAAGATGAAAAAGTATTTGAAGACCAGTTGAACAATGATTTTAAAAAATCAAAAGATGAAGAGGGAGATGCAGAAATTGATGAAGTAATGAAGTAGTTTTTAAAATAGACTTTCGCTTTTGTGTACTGTAATAAATATCTTTTCTCCATTATTGAATTTTACAATACTGGTAATGCCTGAGTTTAAAATATGCCTATATAGCATGTGCTTTTAAAAGAACTGCCTTTTGCCCTTTAAACAACACCAATGAACAAACAATTTGATACACTGATAGATAGTTTCCTTGATAATAATATTGGCATTGATGCGGATTTTTTAAACGAAAAATTATCTAATGGCTTACAGCAAAATATACTTCAGTTAGAAAAAAACGACATGATGACTGCGGCCGGTATTGGAAATGAGCAGGTGAAAGATGTACAGCAAAAAATGAGGGGCGATAAAATTTACTGGATGGATAAAAGCCATGATAATATTTACGAGCAGGAATTTTTATCGCTGGTTGAAGATTTTATCGGCCATCTTAACCGCACCTGCTACACCGGCATTAATGGCTACGAGTTTCATTATGCACTGTATGAAGAAGGCAGTTTTTACAAGCGCCATAAAGACCAGTTTAAAAATGACTCCAACAGAAAATATTCGCTTATAAATTATTTAAATAACAACTGGCTGCAGGAAGATGGCGGCCAATTACTGGTTTATCAAAATGAAACCGTAGAGCATATTTTACCCCATTCACAAACTGCGGTATTTTTTAAAAGCGATGAAATGGAGCATGAGGTAACCAAAGCAAACCGCTCCCGCATGAGCATTACCGGCTGGCTGAAACGTAATTAATTTTTTTATACCCGGCAGCATTTTAATTTTAAAAAAAACATAATCAGGTTTGTTAATGGTAATGTGGCAGCTAAAATTTATAAATGGTTTTTACTGACCTTTCACCTTTCACCTTTCACCCCATTATTTTTTCCTGAAAAACAATCGTATGGGTATACCGCTAAAATCAAAATTTTCTCTTAGTTTATTTTCAAGATAGTTTTTATAAGGCGTTTTAATATCATCCGGGTAATTGCAGAAAAAAGCTATACTGGGCGTATGTGTTGGCAATTGGGTAACATATTTTATAGTAACGGCATTGCCCCTTACTACCGGCGGATGATAACTTTCTATTGCCTTAAGCATTACTTCATTTAATTTAGAAGTAGGTACTTTGCGCTGTTTGTTTTCATACACTTTTAAGCCCAGCTCTATGCACTGAAATATCCGTTGCTTCTCAGTAACAGAAATAAAGAGAATAGGAATATCAGACAAAGGAGCAAGCCTTTGTTTTAAATCTTTTTCATAATCTCTTGCAGTGTTGGTTTCTTTTTCTACCAGGTCCCATTTATTTACCAGCACTACTATGCCTTTACCCTTTTTGGCTGCCATAGAAAAAATAGATAAATCCTGTGCGGTAATTCCCTTGCCTGCATCAAGCAGCAGCAGGCAAACATCTGCTTCGTCCATTGCCTTTATGGCCCGTATTACAGAATAAAATTCCAGGTCTTCGTGCACTTTGGTTTTGCGGCGTATACCTGCGGTATCTATCAGCACAAATTCTTTGTTGAATAATTTATAATGGGTGTGAATGGTATCTCTTGTAGTGCCGGCAATATCACTTACAATGGTACGCTCCTTGCCTACCAGTGCATTTAATAAAGAAGATTTGCCCACATTGGGCTGCCCAATAATAGCAAATTTTGGTATGCCTTCCAGCGCTGCATTTTCATCTACATTATCTGCAGGTATTAATGCTACCAGTGCATCCAGCAATTCGCCGGTACCGCTGCCGCTTATAGATGAGAGAAAGAAAATATGCTCAAAGCCGAGGCTGTAAAATTCGCTGGCTTCTAATAAACGGTTATGATTATCTACTTTATTTACCACCAAAAAAACAGGCTTGGTGCTTTTACGGTGCAACTCTGCAAGGCTTTCATCAAGGCTGGTAATGCCGGTGGCAGCATCTACCATAAAAATAATAGCATTGGCTTCTTCAATGGCAATATGTACCTGCTTGCGTATTTCTGTTTCAAAAATATCGCTGCTGCCGGCCACAAAACCACCGGTATCTATAATATTAAAAACCTGCCCGGTCCACTCTGCCACACCATACTGCCTGTCACGGGTTACCCCGCTCACATCATCTACAATGGCTTTGCGCTGCTCCAGCATACGGTTAAAGAATGTACTTTTTCCTACGTTAGGTCTTCCGGTTATTGCTACTGTAAAACTCATAATCCTGGTTGGCAGTGGGCAGTTGCCGGTTGGCAATGCACTCTGCTCATTTTTGATAATTTATTATAATAAAAATTCTATACTAATTATTTCTGGGTGATTAAATATTTTTCCGGATGAAGAATCATATAACTTAATATCCGCCCTACTTCGGCAACTCTTTCTTTCCCTTCATTAAACACCGTTTCTGAAATATATTTACAATCAAAAGAAAACTTAAGCCATATTTCTGTCTCCGTATTTTCTGCATCAGTGTCAGTAAGTTTACTTGCAAAAGGGGCGGGATAATTTCTCCTGCGATAAGCCTCTCCAAAATTTGTACAAACTGACCTGGAACACCTTCTTATCTGATCTGTTAAACTATATTTTTCTTCTGCTGGAAATGACTTAATGATCTCAAAAATATCCATAGCTAATTTATAGGCTTTCTTAAAAACATCTAAGTCGCTATAAGTTCCCATAATCATTTAATTTGCCCACTGCCTAATACCCATACTCCTTCAAATGCACATCATTATCCCTCCACTTAGGCCGCACTTTTACGTAAAGTTCTAAAAAAATCTTGCTGCCCAAAAATTCCTCAATATCTTTTCTTGCAAGGGTGCCCAATTTTTTTATCATGCTTCCTCCCTCTCCCAATATAATGCCTTTTTGCGTGTCTCTTTGTACAATAATATCTGCACTAATTTTAATAAGTGTGGTCTTCTCTTTATATTCTCTTATTAAAACGGCAGTATGATAGGGAAGTTCTTCCTGGTATAACTGGTACACTTTTTCCCGGATAAGCTCACTCACAAAAAATTTTGTGGGCATATCACTTATATCATCTCCTTCATAAAAAGGATGTCCTTGTGGCAGGTAAAAAAGAATGCGCTGCAGCAACTCATCAATACCAGTTTTTTTTAATGCAGATATAACCACTACTTCTTTACAATAGGTTTGTTCTTGAAAAAATGTTTTTGTTCTTAAAATAGTGGCTTCATCTTTTACGGCATCTACCTTGTTTAATACAACCACTACAGGTGCTTTTAACCTCAGGCTTTTAAATATTTCATGGCTCGAATCTGCAGGTTCTCTTGCATCTGCCATTAATAAGGCCACATCAGCATCTTCCAG
>JAYVGA010000400.1:0-7741 GCA_043772635.1 Chitinophagaceae bacterium | reverse complement strand
TTATTTTTCCATCCGGCCTTGCAGCAAGCCCGCCCGATTGTGGCGTAGAGGTGCCCAGGGTACTAAGAACATTAGAGGAGCTAACCTTCCAGGTTCCCTTCAAAAAGCTGCGGTCAAAATCCTCATTAACCACGCCGGCACCCGATCCGCAAAAATTACTTGCCTGGGGATCAGGATCAGCAGAAATAAATTCTGACAGTCCTGCATAAGTACCATCTTCAAAAAATTTATAAATTTCATTAGGCCAGTTAAAAAAAGTTTGAAAATTTAAAAACCTGAAATTCGCAGAATCGCAGTTTGCTGTATATTCAGAATGCCCATTGGTGCAGCAACCCCTTATATTCTGACCGAGCAATCCCCATAACTTATTGGGGCTATTAAAAAAAATATCCTTCCCGGTTGGATTATTTGGATCAGGTATACTGGACATACTCCAGTTCCAATATTCCCCCTCTTTGGTAACAAGCCCGCATTCTCCTTTAATATTTATTGTTGGCACCTCAATTTTAACAGGCACAGTAACCTCACCCAGCGGCACACCATTTGGATCGTGGGGAACAAGCGTTATTTCAAAGGGAGGAAACCCGGCGGGAGGTACACCGGCGCTATCAACAAGGCCTTTAGGGTCGATGCCCGCAAGTATAACCGATATCGTATCATTGGGGGCAATGTCCGTCACTTCGGGCACATCAAAATAAAATGTTCCGCCACTTACACCTACATGCACCTGTATATACACACCGGCTACGTTTTTCGTGGTGTCTTCATGTAGAAATTTTACAGGTAATTTCCATTTATCTACAAGATAAAGGGTGTCTTTAAAAGATATTTTTAAAGAGCTTGTGGAAGGGCCTTTAGGAATGGTACCCTGTTTCTTAGTGGCGTTAATAAAACGGAGACGATTGGAAATAGTATCTGCATTTGCAGAGCCGCCATTCGTAATAACCGGCGGTTCATCGCCGGTAACAGTTTTTTTGCAGGATGCGCTGAGTAAAATGCAAACTAAAAGCGTGCATAAAGATTTAAATAACGGTGCGGAACTTTTCATGATAAATAATTTTTAATAATGATAGAATTATTACACTTCAAAGTTCTACTTGAGCACATGCCACCCTATTACCCTTTAGGATAGTTTTTTAAAAATACCCGAATTAGGGGATAAGGTAACAGGAGCCGTTAGAATTGATATTTTTTTAAATGAATGAAAGGATACATCAACCACCACATTATTATCAACTTCATTTTGCCATCCATTTTTTTTACTTCATTTTTGCAGATACATGGCAAAAAAAATAATAATCACCATAGATGGATGGAGCAGTTGTGGCAAAAGCACGCTGGCAAAGCAACTGGCCACAGCCCTGGGATATGTTTACATAGACAGTGGCGCCATGTACCGGGCCATCACCCTTTATTTTTTGCGCAATCATACAGACTGGACAGATGCTAAAGATGTAGCAGAAGCATTAAAAGATATCCGCCTGCATTTTGAATACAATCAAAAATCTGCAGCATCAGAAATATTTTTAAACAATGAGAATGTAGAGTATGTGATACGGGACATGGTGGTAGCAGAAAAAGTGAGCGATGTAGCTGCCATTGCAGCCGTAAGAACCTTTGCAGTGGCGCAGCAGCAAAAGATGGGTGCTCAAAAAGGTATTGTAATGGATGGCAGGGATATTGGTACCACTGTTTTTCCGGATGCAGCATTAAAAATATTTATGACAGCAGATATTGCCGTAAGGGTAGAGCGGAGGTTTAAAGAAATGTTTGCACAAAACCCCAATATAACTATCGAAGAAGTAAAGAGCAATCTTGAAATGAGGGACTATATAGATAGTAACAGGGAAGTGAGCCCGCTGCGCCAGGCCGCAGATGCAGTGCTGCTGGATAATACTAATATAAGTATGGAAGAACAATTAGACTTTGCACTAAAACTGGTAGCAAAAGCTTTATAATTTTTAGATAAAATTTTTTTGCAGTTGTGGCAATAAAATATTGCTGTTGTAAAAGCCGGCAATTTTTTCAATAACTTTTTCTACCACCGCATCGGGGCAGCTGGCACCACTGGTAATTAATATTTTTACCGGTTCTGTACCGGGTAAAAAATTATGGGTTTGTTTTTCTATGCCTTCATGTAAATTAAAATGCAGGATACTTTCTGCCGAAATTATTTTTGTAGCATCGTTTATAAAGTAGGTAGGTAATTTTTCTTCGCACAGTTCTACCAGGTGGCTGGTATTACTGCTGTTGTAACCACCTACCACAATGGCCAGGTGGGCGGGCTGTTGTAAAAGGCCAACTACAGCAGATTGATTATCGTTGGTGGCATAGCAAAGCGTATCTTTTGTATCTGCAAATCTTTCTTCAGTATTTTTTTCATCAAGGTTGTAATGGGCAATCATTACCTGTTTTAAAAAATCGGCAATACCCTGTGTATCGCTGGCCAGCATGGTAGTTTGATTTACTACACCAATTTTTAAAAGATCTTTTTCTGCATTAAAATTTTCAGAAAACCTTCCGGCAAATTCTGTATAAAAATCAGTAAAAGCTTTTTCCTGTGTAATGTATTTACTCAAAGCAACTGCTTCGGCCATATCTTTAATAACAACCGAAGGGGTATTGGCTGCAGCATGAGAAAAGGTTGCTCTTGTTTCTTCATGAGTGGGTTTGCCATGTACTACAACGGTGTAATTTTTTTGTGCTATCTGCTCGCTGCGGTTCCATACTTTTTCTACAAAGGGGCAGGTGGTATTGTATTTATGCGTAGCAATGCCTTTTGCAATAAGTTTTTCTTCCATGGCCAGTGTAGTACCAAAGGCAGGTGTAATTACAATATCATCGCCGGTAATACTATCAAAGGGTACTATTTCTTTTCCTTTGGTATCCTGTAAAAATTGCACACCTCTTTGTAACAGGTCTGCATTTACCTGGGGGTTATGTATCATTTCGCTAAGCAGAAAAATTCTTTTGCCGGGGTTTTCATCTATAGTTTTAAAAGCAATTTCAATAGCATTTTCTACGCCGTAACAAAACCCAAAATGGCGGGCAAGATAAATTTGTACGGGTCCAAAATCCAGCAGGGTAGGGGTAAAATCCTTTTTCATTTTGTCCTGTTCCCTGCGTTTATTTTTAATGGCAGAAATTAATGGACTACGGTAGGTAAAAGGTATCGTAAATTGTTTCATGGTAAATTATAACAAACACAAAGGTACAATTTTGCAGCTAAAATAATTTTACAACAGATAGGCAGATTAAAAAAGAGTAGCCACCCTTAGTATGGATACTCACATTGTATTTGGTTAAAAGAGTGACAATCTTTTGCGCCAATCAGGTGTTGGATAGATAGTCGGATTTTTATAAATACAAATTTTCATCCACCTTCTTTGCTGTATCTTTAAATTTTTATGCTGTAAAGATAAACGAGCTTAATCTGCAGATCTGCGGCAAAAAAAAACATAGCTAATCATATTAAAATTTTATGAGCACAAATTTTCATCAGCCTTCTTTTCTTTCTTCTTCTAATATTTATGCCGTAAACATGCGGCAATACACTGCAGCAGGCACTTTTAATGCATTTGCTGCGCACCTGCCCGGGTTAAAAGATATGGGTGTAGATATTTTATGGCTTATGCCCATTCATCCCATTGGGTTGTTAAACAGAAAAGGAACTTTAGGAAGCTATTATTCTATTAAAGATTTTGAAGATGTAAACCCTGAGTATGGGAGCAAAGCAGATTTTAAAAACCTGGTAGATGCAGCTCATGCCTTGGGCATGAAAATAATATTAGACTGGGTGGCCAACCATGCTGCATGGGATAATGTGTGGACAAATACTCATCCTGATTTTTTTATGCATGACGGGCATGGGAATTTTAAAACGGCTTTTGACTGGGAAGATGTGATACAGATTAATCACAGCAACCCACAGGAGCAGCAGGCCATGATTGATGCCATGAAATACTGGGTTACAAATTTTGATATAGATGGTTTTAGAGCCGACCTGGCGCATCTTACACCCCTGCCTTTTTGGATAATGGCAAGAACACAGATAACGCCTTTAAAAAAGGATTTGGTGTGGCTGGCAGAAACCGAAGATATCCCATATCACCAGGCATTTGACATAACTTTTACCTGGCAATGGATGCACTACACCGAAGATTTTTATAAAGGCAGAAAAGATTTTAATGACCTGCTGCAAACCCTGCAGCACTATGCCACGGCTTTTCCTGCAGCCGCCATGCGCATGTATTTTACCAGCAACCACGACGAAAATAGCTGGAACGGTACCGAGTATGAAAAGTATGGCACACTTGTAAAAGCTTTGGCAGTGTTTAGTTGCACCTGGCCCGGCATACCACTTATTTACAGCGGCCAGGAACTGCCGGTAATAAAACGCCTGCAATTTTTTGATAAGGATACTATTGAATGGACAGCGGATATTGAGCTGCATGAATTTTATAAAACGCTGCTCAATCTTCGCAAAACAAATAAAGCCTTAGCTGCAGGAGTAAAAAGCCACCCGGTTTTAATAGAAGGCGCAGCGCAAAAAGAACTGCTGGCTTTTTACAGAAAATATGATGATGATATGGTCTTTGTATTTTTAAATATGTGCAAACAACCGGTGCAATTTTCTTTTAACACAACAGATGTAAAAGGTAATTATAAAAATATTTTTACCGGGGAGGAAGTTTGTTTTGGTGATGAGGCAAAGATGGAACTGGAGGTTGGCGGATTTGTTGTGTTGGAGAAGAAGGGATAAAAATATTTGTCGTAAAATTATTTTTGCGCAGTTGTAACCCCGATGATAACCCCAAAATTTCCATCGGTTTGTATCCATTTTTTTTCGGGCAGGTATGTTCTGGAAACCAGGCCATCAAAATACAAAGCATTTTTACAACCTAAATGTTTAAAATAATTTGCAAAATCGTAAAAGTTTATTTCTTTTTTACTCATAGCAAAAACTACTTTACCATCAGGCAGAATGCCGGCGCCGTTTCTGATATTAAGGTTTACTGAGCCTTCATTAAATGCAGTATTAATTTGCCCGTTTATAACCAGCATAGGCCCCGATTGCGTAGCATATTTTATTTTTCCAGTGTTGTTAAAAACAGTTGTATTACAGATAACAGGAATATTTTGAGCAGTAATGTACAATACCCCGTTTGGTTTTAAATAAAAATTTCCATTTCCACTCAATGTATCCAGCGGCGATAAAGTGATTTGCTTTTCTATATAAAGTCCCTGCGGCGAATTGCCGGGTTTATACATTCCTCCATTCATGGCAAATACAAGTTTCCTGTTATTTTTATTGAGCCAGCCGTTTAAATTTTTTATACTTTTAAAAATTTGGTTTTTATCATCTTTCCAGTAAAATTGCAGGTCTTGTTTTTTTGTATCCACCGTGTAAGTAACAAAATTGTTGTTCTCCCTTTGAGTATTTTTAGCAAATACAAATAACCCTGCAGTAGCAAAAAATAAAATGGTTATTAAAACGATGATGGTATTTTGTTTCATTCTCTATTTTTTGAATTGAATATTTTATTCTTTCAATCACTCCTATTTCTGCACCTCCAATTTCATCAGGTTATTAAAATCTTCCTTTATCCGCTTTTGTTCTTTTAATAAATAGCTTTTTGCAAATGGCGAACCGCAGTCCTGGTTGTTTACCTGGTGAAATAGTATTTCGTTTTTAAAATAACTTCTATCTTCTATAATGCCAGACTTCTCCATATCAAAAGTCTCGGTATCATTGTTTGCCTTCATAGCTGCAGAGTCGTAATACATGGGCCGGTTATAGCGGTATGTTTTTTCAAAAACAAATGAGAGTTTTTTATTTAGTAGGTAATATTCGGTTAATTGCTGAAAGGTTTCGCCATAATTGCGGGCAGCTATTTTTTCTAACACGCCATTTAAATAATAAAAATTGGCTTCGCCACCCTCTGTTGTTTCCCATAAATCTTTTTTGTTTACAGCACTCCATTTTGTAATGGAATTAATGCGTTTAAAATTTTGCCTGATGAGTTTAAGGCTGTCTGTAGCAAATTCGTTATAAACAACATCATCTTCTTTAAATGTTTCTTTTAAAGCAATGCTGTCTCTATGCAGTGTATCTGTCAATACATTTGCAGTTTCTTTTTTTGTGCTTGCGTCTTTTTGTTTGGCGGAGTTGCAGCTAACAAGAATGATAAGTACTGTTGGAATTATGGCGAAAAGAATTTTTATTTTCATTGCATGTTTTTTTTAAAAAACCGGCGAACAGCACAAACGTTTTAATTTTAAAGTTTTGATAAGCTAATGTACACAACAAAAGCTATCATTTTTAATAGAACCTTATTACTAACTACCTCAAAAAAAATCCGGCCATAACAGCCGGAGTTTTCCAATCATATATTTCCACATCTTTTATTCATCATCTTTTACCAGGCTCACCGGGTATTCGTACAAGCCTTCGTAGCCGGGGTAAAATCCGCTGATGGTTACATTTTTTTTATCAGCCACAGCCAATTTTAATTCATTTACCGAATTAACCGTTTTGTCATTTACTTTTAAAATAATAAAACCATCTTTCATCCTGGTTTGATCATTAAGCACACCTGCATTTATTTTTTTTACAATCACACCACCTGCCACTCCAAAGTCTTTTGCTTTTTTAGCCTCCAGTGTTACAAGCTCTGCACCCAGTGCATCTACTGTTGCATCCGCTTTTACCACATCATAATTACCTGCCTTATTTTTTAATGTTATGGTGCTCACAATGTCTTTATCGTTTCTGTTATATGCTATCGCAACTTTATCGCCTGGCTTGTAACGGCTCACCTGCTCCTGCATTTCGGCACCACTGGTTACCAGCACATCATTTATACTTTTTATAATATCCCCCTTGCGTATGCCAGCTGCAAAAGCCCCACCATCAGATGTTACGTTTTGTACATAAATCCCGAATGCATTTACCGGTATACCCCTGCTTTTCTTTTCTTCGTCGCTCATATCACTCGCATTGGCATATTCAATACCCAGGTAAGCCCTTTGCACGGTGCCAAATTTTATGATATCATCCACCACTTTTTTTACAATATTTACGGGTATAGCATAAGAATAGCCAGAGTAATAACCGGTAGGAGATGCAATGGCAGAGTTAATACCAATGAGTTTACCATCGGTGTTTACAAGAGCCCCGCCACTGTTGCCGCTGTTTACGGCCGCATCGGTTTGTATAAAAGATTCTACCGCATTATTTGCACTGCCACTTTTATCCCTGTTTAATCCAAGGCTCCTTGCTTTGGCACTAATAATACCTGCTGTTACGGTGGTTTCCAGGTTTAAAGGGTATCCGATAGCCAATACCCACTGGCCAATTTTTACCTCGTCAGAATTGCCGTAAATTAGATAGGGCAAACCTGCTGCCTCAATTTTTATTACAGCCAAGTCATAAGCAGGATCGCTGCCAATAACTTTTGCTTTATAGGTTTTTTTATTGCTCAGGGTTACATCAATTTCATCTGCATTTTGCACCACATGGTTATTGGTTACGATAAAGCCATTATCGCTGATAATAACGCCTGAGCCGGAAGCTCTCTGCTCCGGTATAATACCGCTGCGTGGGCCAAAAAACTGGTTAAACATTTCGTCATCCAGCAAATCGCTGAAAGGATTTTTTTGTGTGCGGGGCAAATTATTGGTTACCTGCTTTGCATTTGTTTTTGTTTTTATGTGCACTACAGTTGGTGTAGCGGCCTGG
>JAYVGA010000399.1:0-21072 GCA_043772635.1 Chitinophagaceae bacterium | reverse complement strand
CGCACATCATTCCCCAGTGGGATATCTCTTTTCAGCATCTCATCCCTGTTGGCCATTTCCCAGGCCGTATAAAAAACCATACGGGCTCTTTTTTCCATTAAAGTAAAATTTAATTTTTCTACATCGTCGGTGGGTTTGTGGTAATCTGACTTTAGCATACCATCATAAAAAAATAACACCGGCACTCCTTTGCGGGCAAAATTATAATGATCGCTTCTAAAATAAATCCTGTTGGGATCGTTGGGGTCATCAAATTTATAATCCAGTACCAGCTGGGTGTATTTGTTATTTGCCGCTTCGTTAATAATGGGCAGGTCGCTGCTGAGTTTATTATGGCCTACAACATACACATAGTTGAGGGTATCATCTTTTAAACGTTCGGTATCTACACGCCCTACCATATCTATATTAAGATCTGCCGATGTTTTATCTAAAGGATACAATGGGTTATCGCTGTAATATTCACTTCCCCATAATCCTTTTTCTTCGCCACTAACTGCCATAATTATTACGGTTCTGCGGGGGCCTTTACCTTCGGCCTTAGCTTTAGCAAATGCTTTAGCTATCTGCATAATGGAAACAGTTCCGCTTCCATCGTCATCCGCACCATTGTATACTATACCATTTTGCATGCCCAGGTGATCGTAGTGTGCAGTTACAATTACATACTCATCTTTTTTATCGCTGCCTTCAATAATACCCAGCACATTACTGGCCATAACAGTTGTGCGGAATTTTTTATAAACAAATGATATCTTATTTTTTAATTCAAAATAATCAACTCTATTAAAAGAATTATTGTTTTTGGCAGTAGCAATTAGGGAATCTGTTTTATTACCTAATATTCCTTTTGCAAAAACATGACTGAGCAAAACATAATTTAATTTTTTACCTGGAGCAGCTCGTGGATAATACGTATTGGTTTTTTTGCCGGCATCTGCAGTGCGTTGTACAAAGCTGGCCTGCGATGGATTAATAACCATTACCCCTGCGGCACCTTTTTGTGAGGCAAGTGCCAGCTTTTTGCTTAGCCCCGGAAAGCTCCACTCTGAGCCACGGGTGCTGCTGCCATTAATAAGGTATTTGCCATCTTTTCTGGGTTCTCCCAGGAAAAAAGCTACTATTTTTCCTTTTACATCAAGGCCTGCGTAATCGTTGTAATTTTTATCATCAATACCATAACCTGCAAATACAATTTTTTTGCTGTTGAATTTTCCGTTTTCATTGTTACTTGCCGGAGATGTATAATCGGTGCCATACACAGCCGCTTTTTTATTTACAGTAAACTGGCTGCTTATCATACTGTCTTTATACAGCGGGTAGAACTGCTGGTAACCTTTTGCAGGGATAGAAGCGCTTAGCCCGGCAGTTTTAAAAAAACTTTCTATATAAGCTGCTGCTTTGCGCTGGCCATGGGTACCGGTTTCACGGCCTTCCATGGTATCGCTGGCAATAATGCGCAAATGTTTTTGAAGTTCAGGCGCACTTATAATGGCTGCATATTTTGAAGCATCATCTGTTTGTGCAAAAACAAACGTACTCATAAGAAGAAAAGGAAGAACAGAAAATTTTTTCATGATATTATTTTTATCAGCGGCAAAATAGGCAAACTGTGGGGGTGGAAATTTTATTTTTTATAAACGGTTTTTTGAAACACTAATTACACTAATTGTTACGAATTGTTTTAACAATATGCATTTTGCGGATTAACCAGATCATGAAAAGGAAACAATAGCAAAATAAAAAAGCACTGAATACAGTGCCTGGGATTTAATAATTAATATAAAATTTTAATAACCCAATCTTTTATTGTTTTAATAAGTGGTAGCAATTTTTTCTACCCGGTTGTGGTGCCTGCCACCTTCAAATTCTGTATTCATAAAAATATCTAACATCTTTTCTGCATCGCCATCTCTTACAAAACGTGCCGGGATACAAATAATATTTGCATCATTGTGTTTGCGTGCCAGCTCGGCCAGTTCTTCGCCCCAGCAAATGGCTGCTCTTACACCCTGGTGTTTATTGGCGGTAATGGCCACACCATTACCGCTGCCGCAAAGTAAAATGCCAAAAGATGCTTCCCCGGTTTCCACCGCACTTGCTACAGGGTGTGCAAAATCGGGGTAGTCTACAGAGTCTTTATTGTAAGTGCCATAATCTTTAAAAGCCATTCCTTCTCCTTCTAAAAAAGAAATAAGATCTTCTTTGCAATCAAAGCCTGCATGGTCGCATCCAATTGCAATCGGTTTGGTAGAATCAAATGTGTACATGGTAATATGTTTATTGGTTAAGAAAGGTCAAAAGTCAAAAGTCAAAAGTCAAAAGTCAAAAGTCAAAAGTCAAAAGTCATTCAATTTGACCTTTTAAAGTTACTACTAAAGCCCCACTACCATTCACTTATTCTGTAAAAAAAAAGAAGAATTTATCAGTTTCAGTAATACTATTTTTTAGCAGAGTTTGATTAGCCATTAGCAAATTTGCATATTAGCACATTTACTTAGCTCCACTCTTTTTCTTCCTTGGCTTTTTGTTTATCTACCCTTGCCACCAGTAATACCCCAATTTCATACAATAATAAAAGCGGCAGGGCCACAATTACCTGACTGGTCCAATCGGGCGATGGAGTAATAATTGCTGCAAGTAAAAGAATAACTACAAAAGCGTATTTGCGTACGCCTCTTAAAAGCTTGGCAGATACTAAACCAATTTTGGCCAGTACATAGGCTATAATGGGTAACTCAAATGCAATACCGCAACCCAGTATAAGATTATTAATGGTATCTATATAATCTGTAAGGGTGGGCATATATTTATAGGCACCGGTAGTGCCGAGGCTAAAGTTGGCTAAAAAATTAAAAGTAAAAGGCGCCAGTAAAAAATATCCAAAAGCGCCTCCGGTAAAAAAACATAATGATACCCAAAAAATGCTTCCACGGGAGTAGCGCACTTCTTTTGGCGAGAGAGCAGGTTTTATAAAGCGCCACAGTTCCCAAAAGAGGTAAGGGAATGCCACAATTAAACCCCCGATCATAGCTATTGAAATGGCAGACATAAACGGGCCGCTGATGGTATTTCCCTGTAGAGGGATTTCTACAGCGGGCATACAAAGAGAATTACCCAATCTTAAAAAATGCCCCAGGTTACAAAACCAACCGTAGGTAACAAAATCAGATTTTGCAGGCGCATAAATAATTTTATCAAACACCCAGTCTACCTTTATAAATATGGCGATAAAGGCCACCGTCCATACCACCACTCCTCTTACAAGGTGCCAGCGCAACGCTTCAAGATGATCTATAAAACTCATCTCTACGGTTTCCTCAGTTTTTGAATTGCGCAATTTTTTAAAAAATTGCTTTCTTGTTTCTTCTGTAGTAGCCACCCTGATTAATTTTTAGCCGTAAAGATAATATAGATTACCCTGTTAACATCTCATTTTATTAAGCTTTATAAACACAGCAAACAGGCAAGGTTCTTTTGTTTATGTTATGGAGTGTATTTAAAAAGAGAAGCCCCTGTAGATACAGGGGCCGTTTACCAAAACTAACTGCTTATGAGAAAATTTAATATTAATTGTTGTCTGTACCTATAGTTTCAAAGACGGTGCCAGAATTTAAATAGCTGCTGTTAAAAAAAAGTAAACGTATTTGAGGTACAAAAAAAGCGCTCATACGTTGCTTTAAATATAATATAAAAACTTTTATTTTTTTAGAAAACCCTGAATTAAATCCATTAGTCCGCCGGCACCATTTTTTTGTTGCTGGGCTTGGGCACCCTGGGTAAATTTTGAAACAATATCCATAAGACCTCCACCGCCGCCACCTGCATTTTGGCCACCCCCTGTAAACTGGCTTACCAGATCCATGATACCCCCGCCGCCGCTGTTTTGCTGCTGTGTTGCCTGGCCACCAGTAATAGAGTTTAGTAATCCATCCAAAGAAAAACTACTGTTGTTGGGATCGTTGGTTTTATTAATAAGCCCGCTGATAACATTGGGGATAAGACTGCTGGCTACATTATTTGCCTGCTGCCCCCCAAGGTTAAACTTGCTCATTAGTTTTCCTGCAAAATGGCCCACCATCATATTTACAATGGGGTTGCTAAGCAGGCTGCTGCTTCCGCCCTGCTGCTGTTGCTGGTTATTTCCCCCGCCGGTAAACAACGATAAAATATTCTGTAATCCGCCACCAGCCACCATATTACGCAAACCAGATGCAACGGTGTTTGTAGCTTCTGCAACTACTGCATCATTTTGTTCGTTAGGAACATCAGCGTTATTGATAACAGAATCTGTTGCAGATCCTTTTACCAGGTTAAATAATTCTTCTAACATATATTATTTTTTTAGAGGGTGAAAGTAATCATTTTATTTATTGCATTTTAAACAAAATCATTATTGCTGCGTGGTTAATTTTTCTGCATTTTCTGCAAACTGCAGGGCTTCAATAAACTCTTCCACTTCTCCATTTAATACACTGTCTAAATTATAAACCGTAAGTCCAATTCTATGATCTGTTACCCGGCCCTGCGGAAAATTATAGGTACGTATTTTAGCACTTCTGTCGCCCGTACTTACCAGGCTCTTGCGCATGTGTGCAATGGCTGCTTCTGCTTTTCGTACTTCTTCGTCGTATAATTTTGTACGAAGCATATCCATTGCTTTTTCCCGGTTGCCCAGCTGACTGCGTTCTGTTTGGCATACCACTACAAGGCCGGTGGGTTTATGGGTAAGAAATACTTTTGTTTCTACTTTATTTACATTTTGTCCTCCTGCACCACCACTGCGGGCAGTCTCCATTTTCACATCGCTTTCCTTTAATTCAAAATCTACTTCCTCAGCTTCGGGCATTACTGCCACAGTAACGGCACTTGTGTGCACACGCCCGCTCGATTCTGTATCCGGTACCCGCTGTACCCTGTGCACCCCGCTTTCAAATTTTAAAGTACCATATACATCATCGCCGGTAATTTCTACCTGCACTTCTTTAAACCCCCCCACGGTTCCTTCACTCTCACTAAGGAGGGCTGTTTTCCATCCTCTTTTTTCGCAGTACTTAATGTACATGCGCAGCAGGTCGCCTGCAAATAAAGAAGCTTCATCGCCACCTGTACCTGCCCTTATTTCCAGGATAGCATTTTTTTCGTCGTAGGGGTCTTTGGGAATAAGCATATTGCGCAACTGCTTTTCTATTTCTTCTTTTTGTGCTTCCAGATGCGGCAGTTCCATCTTGGCCATTTCACGCATTTCATCATCATCGCTGTTAAGCACTTCTTTATTAAAATCAATATCGGCGATAAGCTTTACATAAGCGTTGCGGGCGTTTACAATTTTTTCCAGGCTACGGTATTCCTTACTCATAGCGCCATACTTTTTGTTGTCGCTTACAATATCAGGGTTGGTAAGTGCCACACCAAGGTTATCAAATTTTGCTTTTATCGCATCCAGTTTATCTAACATAAAATCCTCTTCATTTCCACTGCGGGGAAATGGTATTTTTAATTGATGATTTATTTTGTTTCTTCAAACTACCTTTATACCCCGGTCAGACGGAGACCGTGTGACCGGTATGACGGGGCGGCAAATTTACGTTATCTCAATCAATCATTTTGTATAGAAAATATAAACCCACGGCAATATTTACCGGCACACAAATGTTGCCGCAGGGAATGGTACTGGTTACTGAAAAAGACGGAGCCATAGCGGCCATAGTAAATGAAACCGATGCGGGCATTGATGTGCAGGATTTAAATGGCATACTCTGCCCCGGCTTTATTAATGCGCACTGCCATATAGAGCTGAGCCATATGAAAGGAATAATTGCCGAGCATGGAGGCCTGGTAAACTTTGTGCAGCAGGTGATGCTAAAAAGAAAAGAAATACACAGGGAAGAAATATTTTCTGCTATGCTGTGTGCAGAAAATGAATTGTATAATTCCGGTACCGTAGCCGTAGGAGATATCTGCAATGGAACTGATTCTGTTGAGTTAAAGAAAAAAAGTTTATTGTACTGGCATAATTTTATTGAGGTAAGCGGGTTTACAGATGCAGTTGCACAAGAGCGTTTAAAAAATGCAGAAGATATTTTATTGTCATTTGTCAATAGTCATCCGGCATTGGGCAATTCATTATCACCTCATGCACCCTATTCTGTTTCAAAAAAAATGTTTGAGTTAATTAATGAAAAAACTGCCGGGCAAATCATCAGCATACATAACCAGGAAGCTGCTGCAGAAAATGAATTGTACCAGTATAAAACCGGGAACTTTTTAAATCTTTATAAAAACCTTGGCATTGATGCCCGTAATTTTTTACCTACCGGAAAAACGAGTATGCAAAGCTGGATGCCTTATTTTACCAACAAACAAAAAATTATTGCTGTTCACAATACCTTTACTTCGGCACAAGATATGGACAACTACCCACCGCCCACCGCCTACTGCATCTGCATTAACGCTAATATTTACATAGAAAATAAGCTGCCTCCTGTGGACTTACTTATAAAAAATAATTGCCCTATTGCACTGGGCACCGATAGTTACGCCAGCAACCGGCAGCTGAATATGATGGAAGAAATTAAAAGTATACAAAAATATTTTCCTCATATTGCTTTGCAACAAATATTGCAATGGGCTACCTTAAACGGGGCTAAAGCATTAGGAATAGAAAATACTTTTGGCAGTTTTGAAAAAGGGAAAAAGCCAGGATTGGTTTTAATTGATATTGAAAAGGGCGTATCAAAAAAAATACACTGATTATTTTTAGAAGCTGTATAAATTTATATCCTGATTGTGTGCCGAATCTTTTTTTAAAAAGAAAAGCCATTTATAATTCACCACTTAAAACCGGATTTTTTTTCCTCACTGTTTTTAACACTTCTTTTTTTTGTGGCATAACTCAATAATTTTTTAAGAATATAAAACACTAAAAAAACAACCAGCACAGCTACAACAACTGGTATTAAAAGTGCTAATGCAGAAAAAGTAACAGCTGCACCATTTTCGGCAGTAGTTACAAGCGGATTTCCTATGCCTGCTGTTGTGGCGGTAGAGCCTAAACGGAGCAATCCCATACCAGAATGTATAATGCCGGCCGTGCCACCACCGGCCAACAAACCCAGCCCCCATTTTAGAGCGGGAGCCATATCGGCACTCAAAAACGAAGTGCTTAACAATGTACCCGCCGCTACTGCTACCGGCAGCGCAATATGATCGAGTGCATTATCGAGTACAGGAATATAATAAGCCGCAATTTCTGCTATGCTGGCAGTAATAAGTATGGCAAAAGCGGTCCAGCTGTTTAGCCATTCAAAGCCGCTGCCAAACTGGCTGCCAGCCCCAGGCCAATGCATATTGAGATAAATAATTCCATAATGGTTATGAGTTGTGAGTTGTGAGTTGTGAGTTGTGAGTTGTGAGTTGTGAGTTGTGAGTTGTGAGTTGTGAGTTGTGAGTTGTGAGTTGTGAAAGTTTTTAGATACTCAAGATATTAATGAATTTTGGAACTCAAAAAAATTTAAACCTTCAACCTCTTAAACCTTCAACCCCTTGAACCTCTTAAACCCTTGAAACCCCTTATCCACCCAGCACTTCATGCAATACCTGCAGGGTTTTTACCTGTCCAAAATCCTGTATATGCAGTGCATAATACTCCATGTATTTTAATAACAAAGTTCTTCGCTTATGATGATTCATTTTTATTTGGTTCAACTCGTGCGGCTGCATAATTTTTAAAAGTTCCGAAGTAAGCAAGGCATCTTCGTTTTCTATAAAATAAGGATGCGTAGGATGATGAGGGGTAAATATTCCTTCCTGCAAATCGAGATAAATATTTTCTTCCTGCAATAAACCGGGCTCCAGGTTGCTAAAGCGGAAACCAAAAAATTGAGTGAGCTGCAAGCTAAAATACAAAGGATAGTTGGCCGCTATGGCTGCAGGCGCTTCATCTAACTGCTGCAGCGCATCTTCACAAAAATAAAAAAGATCTCTATTTTGCTCTGGCTGTTTAAGGGTTTTATGCAGCAGCTCTACCATAAAAAGGGCGATGCTGTTTTTTATTACATCGCTAAGGATATTTTTATATAAAAAGATCCAGCTGCATTCTTTAATGCGGTGCATGGCTTTTTGATCGTTGTGATACACTTCCATATCCAGCAAAGATGAGGGTTGAAACAGGGCTGCTCTGCTTCCTGTTTTTTTAGCGGTTCGTACCCCGTTTAACATATAGGTTTGCACACCAAACAATTCTGTAAACACCGTAACTATAAGGCTGGTTTCGCCATAACGGATGCTTTTTAAAACGATGCCTTTTGTTTTGTGTATCATAAATTGGCTTCAACCGGTGTTGTGTATTTTTAAAAAAAGGCAGTGCAAACTAAGGCGTGAATTGTTAATGGTGAATCAATGCCGTTTACTTAAGAACAAATATTCAATAATCAATTTTCAATGCTCAATTTTCAATTATAAAAGGCAGGTGCATTTTCATTGAAAATTTTTTGTTGAGCATTGAGTACTGAGCATTATTTCTTTCCATATCTTAAGTCAACGGCATTGAATGATGAATAATTCACCATTGACCATTCACCATTGACCATTCACCATTGACCATTCACCATTGACCATTCACAAATTTTAAGCGCCACTTCACAATTAATAATATCAGCACCATATACCCTTCTCTTAATACCTGTCGGGCTGCAATGGAAAAACGGAGAGCAGTGGCGTATATCCTTTTACTTTAAAAGCATTTTTATAATTGTCATCGCTAAGGCCGCCTCTTTTTGTATATACTGCTACAGCACCACCGCTGCCTCCGGGGTTACCAAAAAATGGGGGAGCATATGTTTTAATGATAGCAATATCCCTCACCGGAATCATATCCACATCTGTTATACTCACCCGCATTTCATCTATATAAAATATTACGGGAGCGCCACGCCAGCGGGCAATACTGTTAAAACCTCCTGCTATTATAATGCCCGGTGTTTGCATTCTTACCACCTGCAGTGCAGATATGGCATTATTCAATGTAGGATTATCCAACAGGTTAATAATGCGTTCATTCATATCTTTAAACAAGCCGGTTGAATATTTTTTATTAAACAATTCTCCCCTGTTGATGGGTTTGCTGTAAACGGTTACTGCTTCAAGTACCTGTGCCTTCGCATCGGGATCATCATTTTTACTTATAAATTTTTGAGGACTTTTTTCCGGTTCTGTATCGCCCAGGTAAATATCCAGGGTTTTACTTATACCTGGATAAACAACAGAATCCAACACGGTAGAAATTTCTATATTAAGATTATCGCTGTTTCGTTCTTCGGGCAGGGTAAACAAAAGAGTGGCTTCTTTTTCAAATAATACATTTTTATAAGTAAAGATTCCCCCGTTGTTTACATCCGTTTCACTTTCATAAACATCTCCTGCAGCAGTTAATAAAGTGGTGTTTAGTTTAATAACTTTATCTGGTGTTTTAACTTTTCCAAACACAGTAAACAGGTTTTGCAAAATAGAAAAATTTAAACGGTATTGTCCCTGTGGCAAAGAGTCGGGAATAACAAGGCCCGCTTCGCAATGCCCGTTCAGCATGGGCCAGCGCATTTCCCATACCATACCTTCTTCATGTTCAGCCATTAAAAATAAGGTAGCCACACATACTTTTTTTTGTGGTAGACGGGCAGTAATATGTATGGTATCACCGGGTTTAAAAAAAGAGGTATTTAGTGTTACCTGCAGGACAGGATTTTGAGAAAATGCTGTAACGCAAATACAAAATGAAAGTAATACCAGGCTATATTTTTTATACAAATACTGCATTATAAAAAAATTGAATAACTGCTACAAATGTAATTACTCATTTGGAGTAAAACATGTTAATTGTAAATAATTGTACCTGGTAAATACACTAAAAAAATAATCATTTGCTTCTTGTGGCTGCTATCACACACAAATAAACTTTCTTTGCAAAAAAAATAACAGCATGTGGAAATCTCTGGCGCAGTTTGTAATTAAAAACAGGTTGGTTTTGTTAGGGGCACTATTAATAAGCACCGGGGTAATGGGTTATTTTGCCAGTAAAATAAAACTGAGCTACGAGTTTTCTAAAGCCATACCTACCGATAACCCACGCTACAAAGAATATACAGCATTTAAACAAACTTTTGGAGACGATGGAAATTTGCTGGTGGTAGGTATACAGAGCAAAGAAATATTCAGCCTTAAAAATTTTAAAGCCTACCAGCAACTGCATGCACAGCTAAAAAAAATACCTTATGTAGAAGATATAATAAGTGTGCCTGCAGCGGTTATGCTGCAAAAAGACAGTGCAGGCGAAAAGCTGAATGCGGTTCGTATTTTTGCAGACAGTATAAACACACAGGCAGCAATGGACAGTACACTTGCTGTTTTTTACAACCTTCCTTTTTACAGGTCTTTACTGTATAACCCGGATACGGATGCCTATCTTATGGGAGTGCGTATAAATAAAGACATTCTTAACAGTAAGGAGCGCACACTGGTAATAAATAATATAACAAATACGGTAGATTCTTTTTATAAAACCACCGGTATACAAACGCATCTTAGCGGCCTGCCCTTAATAAGAACAGTGGTGGCAGACAGGATACAGGCAGAGATGAAACTTTTTCTTTTTGGCTCACTGGTATTTAGTGTTTTGATTTTATTATTATTTTTTCGCTCGGTAAGCACCACTCTCTTATCGCTGGCTGTTGTAATAATTGGTGTAGTGTTTACCATAGCCATTACCTATTTGCTGGGCTATAATATTACTTTACTCACTGCACTTATTCCTTCGCTGGTGGTAGTAATTGGTATTCCCAACTGCATTTATTTTATTAATAAATATCATACCTCTTACATTCAGTCGGGCGATAAACAACAATCGCTGATAGATATGGTAAGCAAAATGGGTGTGGTTACCCTATTTTGTAATATTGCTGCTGCTATAGGATTTGCAGTGTTTGCACTTACCAAAAGTGCAATACTTAAAGAGTTTGGCGTAGTAGCCGGCTTAAGCATTATGGTAATATTTGTAATCTCTTTTATCCTGCTGCCGGCAGTACTAAGCTTATTACCACCTCCCGGCAAAAGGCAATTAAAATACCTGCACAGTAAATGGATAAATTCTTTGCTAAGCAAAATAGAGTACTGGGTTTTTAATTATAAAAAAACTATTTTAATAAGCACGGCAGTTATTATACTTATCAGCATTGCCGGCATTGTGCAATTAAAAACGGTAGGTAAAATTGTAGATGATCTTCCTAAAGATGATATCATTTATAAAGACCTTAAATTTTTTGAAAAAAATTTTAAAGGTGTAATGCCGCTGGAGATTGTGGTGGATACAAAAAAGCGCAGGGGCCTTTCTGGTATGCGTGCACTGGGCGTGTACAGTAAGGTAGATAGTTTGAGTATGTTTATTGCAGCGCAGCCGCAAATGAACCGGCCCCTGAGTGTAGCCGAAGCTTTGAAATTTGCAAAGCAGGGTTTTTATGAAGGCGATTCTTCAAACTATTTGCTGCCCAATGCATTTGATGGTTCGTTTGTGGGCGAATACCTGCGCCCATCAAAAGAAGGGCAGGCGCAAAATAATTTTACAAAAATGTTGCGCTCATTTGTGGATAGTGGCAACCAGCGTACCCGTATAAGCATAAGTATGGCCGATGTGGGTACCCAGCAATTACCCGTTATACTGGATAAAATAAAAACCCGGGCCGATGAATTATTTGACAGCAGCTATAACATTACCCTTACCGGCACCAGCATTACTTTTTTAGAAGGCAGCCGGTTTATCATAAGCGGTTTAAAAGAAAGTATTTTCTGGGCCTTTTTGCTCATTGCTGTTTGTATGCTGTATTTGTTTAAATCCTGGCGCATTCTTATATGTTCCCTGGTGCCCAACCTGGTGCCCCTGGTAGTAACTGCCGGCTTAATGGGCTGGGCAGGTGTACCTTTAAAACCCAGTACAGTATTAGTGTTTAGTGTAGCGCTGGGTATAGCGGTAGATATTACCATCAGGTTTTTGGTTAATTATAAACAGGTGCTGCCCAATAATAATTATGAAGTAAGTGCTTCTGTAAAAAATACGATTAAGCAAACAGGATTAAGCATTATATATACATCGCTGGTGCTCACTGCAGGTTTTATTATTTTTTGCGCAAGCAGCTTTGGCGGCACTTTTGCCTTGGGCTGGCTCACATCTGTAACCTTGCTGGTGGCCACTATAACCAATCTGCTTTTACTGCCGGTTTTATTACTGCTTATACATCGTACAAAAAAGGATGCTCCTAAAATAATATTACCCATTTAATTTTTATTTCATATTAAAAATATAAGCAGCATAAATGAAAATATGTTGTCTAATATTATGTTAATGTTGGTATTTCTACTTTATATTTGTCGCTATTAAACAAAATCTGCAATGAGAAAAATTATTTTGACCTTAATGGTTTCGATGGCATTTATGCTATCAGTAACTGCGCAAGACCGAACAGTAACTGGCCGGGTAACCGATGAAAAAGGAGCACCAATTGAAGGGGTTTCTGTAACATCTGAAAATGCCCAACAGGGTACGCAAACAAACAGCAACGGCAATTTTAGCCTTACACTTCCAGCTTCAGTAAAAAGAGTAGTATTTACAGCTGTTAATTTTGAAAAAACAGTAAGTACCCTAAGAGGCAATACTTTAAATGCAACGATGATTTCTGCAGATAAGAAATTGCAGGAAGTAGTTGTTACAGCATTAGGTATTTCCCGTGACAAAAGATCTCTGGGTTATGCCTCACAAAACTTAAAAGGCGAGGAACTTGCCAATAGAGGAGAGGTTAATATTGCAAATGCATTGCAGGGAAAGGTTGCAGGCGTTAATATTACGAGTGCAAGTGGTGGTGCAGGAGCTTCTGTAAATATTAATATAAGAGGTGTTTCATCCTTTACAGGAAGTAACCAGCCATTATTTGTAATTGATGGTATTCCTGTAAGTAATGATGTAGACAGAACTAACTCCGGACCAAACGGTACATTGGGTGATAACCAACCTGCCAACAGGGCTTTGGATATTGATATGAATAATGTGGAATCGGTAAATATTTTAAAAGGTCCGGCAGCTGCAGCATTATATGGTTCGAGAGCATCTGCGGGAGCTATTATTATTACTACAAAAAAAGGCGGCAGTACAAAAGGTAAAGCTGAAATTATACTTAATTCAAATTATAGTTTTCAAAACGCTTTTGGTTTACCTAAGGTGCAAAACATTTATGGGCAGGGAGCCAATGGTGTATTTAATCCCACTTCAAATAACTCACTCGGCCCAAAATTTGGCTCTACCCCAAGCATAACTAATGGACTGATAGTTGGCGGTGTGCCGGTAGCAAATTACCAGGCTTTTCCAGATAACATTAATGAATTTTTCAGGCAAGCTACAACTGCCGAAAACAATGTAACGATGAACACGGGAGATGCATTCCGCAATCAAACATTTTCTATTGGTAATGTTACCCAATCGGGTATTTTATACAATACATCATTAAAGAGAACTAATGTAAGGTTCGGTGCAAATGCACCCTTAGGCGAAAAAATGAAAATAGGCGGTTCTATCACTTATGTAAACACCGCTCAGCAAGGCACATTTGGTGGTAATAATAGTGGATTGGCTTCCTTGTTAGGATTAGCAAGAAATATAGATTTAACTTCTTACAGGGTAAATGGTACTTATAAAAACCCCAATGGAACTAATAATTATCTACTTCCTGGTGTAGACAATCCATACTTTGACCAGTTTGAAAATCCTGTAACAAGTAATTTAAACCGGTTTACAGGAAATATAAATATAGGCTATGATGCATTTAAATGGCTGAATATTTCTTACCGTTTAGGTGGAGATATATATACCGACAGGAGAAAACAAATTTTTGCGATCAGCTCTGGCAGGGTACCTCTTGGGAATGTACGTGATGAAATGTTTTTTAGAAATGAATTGAACGGAGACCTGATCATCAGAGCTACAAAAGATAATATATTTCATTCTAATCTATCCATAACGGCTTTGGTTGGGCAAAACCTTAACCAAAGAAGATTTCAAAATATTGGAGCACAGGCGGATCAATTAGCAGTTCCCGGATTTTATAATGCAAGTAATGGTGCTGTATTTTCTGTTGGTACCGGCGAGTCTTCTACTTTACGCAGACTGGTTGGGCATTATGCACAAACAACTTTAAATTATAAAAATTATGCTTTTCTCGAATTAACAGGCCGTGCAGATCAATCTTCTACTTTGCCAAAGAACAAAAGCACTTATTTCTATCCTTCTGCCAACGTAAGCTTTGTATTTTCAGATGCTTTAAAAATAAAATCTAATATCTTCAGTTATGGCAAAATAAGGGCTAGTTACGCAAAAGTAGGCCGGGATGCAGATCCGTATTTATTAAGCAATTTATATGTAAGCGGAGGTTTTGGAAATAATGTTGCCAGCTTTACTTTTCCTTTTGGTACTTCTGCTGGTTTTGGTGCAAGCTCAAGAATTGCTCCAATTGAATTATCTCCTGAATTTAAAACTTCATATGAGGCAGGTATTAACCTCCAGTTTTTTAAAAAAAGAGTATCTCTTGATGTAACATATTATAGCGAGAATAGTAAATCACAAATTCTAAATGTAGCAATTCCTCCTTCTACAGGTTTCAGAACCTTTACTACAAATATTGGAGAATTAACTAATAAAGGACTTGAAGTTACTGCCGGAGCAACATTAATAAGTAGCCGTGATTTTACCTGGGATGTAAGTGCTAATTACACACGGCAAAGAAATAACGTTGTTTCTATTGCTCCCGGAGTGGATAATACGGCTATACCAGGCAGCGCTTTCACTGGTTCTATTCCATCCTTTAAAGTTGGATATCATTACGGTGTTATTATAGGTGGCCTTATACCAAGAAGTCCGGATGGACAACGGCTTATTAATCCAGCTACGGGTCTTTATCAGCCTACTGTTGCAGGCGGGGTACTGGCAGATCCCAATCCTGATTATCAATTTGGCGTAACCAATACTTTAAATTATAAGGGGTTTACTCTTGGCTGTACTTTTGACTTTACAAAAGGAGGCCAGATACTTTCTTTCACTGCAGCAACATATAAAGCCCGTGGGGCACTGGATATTACTGCTGTGGATAGAGAACAACCACATATATTACCGGGTGTAATTGATGATGGAGGAGGAAAATATCATCCCAATAATATTCAAATATCCGGTCAGTCTTACTGGAATGGTGCAATGGGTGGATTGCAAAGTGAATTTAATGTGTATGATGCTACAGTCTTTCATCTGAGAGAATTAACAATGGGTTATAATCTTCCCAATGAAATTACTACAAAGCTAAAATTAGGGGGCATACGTTTTGGAATATTTGCACGTAACGTTTTTTATGTAGCGCCTAATGCCCCAATAGATCCCCAGCTAAATACACAAGGTGCAGGAAACATAAGGGGCCTTGATCTTCAGGGAACTCCAAATGCAAGAAGTATAGGTGCAAACCTTAAAATAACTTTATAATTTTTAAAAAAGTATCATGAAAAAAATATCGCTTTTGTTTTTATTATTTATAGCATTTGCATCGTGTAAAAAATTTATTGATGTAAATACAACACCTAATAATCCGGTAGCTGTTCCACCTTCTACTATTTTACCTAATACAACAATAGGTTTGGGATTTGCAAATTCAAATGATTTGAACAGAGCTACTTCTGCTTTGGTTCAGCATATCGCAGGTGTAGCTAATCAAACAGCAGCCTACGATGTATATAATCTTGATGGATCTTTTGACAACCAATGGAATGGTGAGATTTATGGCAATACGCTCAATAATCTTCAAATACTCATTGACCAATATTCTGCTACCAGCCCTGCTTATGCAGGTATTGCCAAATTGGAAATGGCTTATGTTTATTCTATGGCTACAGATATTTGGGGGGATGTGCCTTATTCTCAGGCAGCCCAGGGTTTAAAGTTTCCTACTCCCCGTTTTGATAAGCAGGAAGACATTTACCAGGGTAATGCTGCTTTAGGTATAACAAGTTTGTTTGATCTGGTAAAAAGCGGATTGGCAGATCTTGCAAAAACCCAGAATGTATTTTCTCCCGGTGCTGATGATATTGTTTATAAAGGAGATCTGACAAAATGGGCAAGAATGGGAAATACCCTGTTATTAAAATTTGCCAATCAAATATCAAACAAAAATCCAACTTTGGCCACCTCTACAATTGCAAGTGTTATTACAGGTAATAATTACATTAATACAAACGCACTTGATTTTGAAGTGCCATTTGGATCAACAGTAGGAAATCAAAATCCAATTTATCATTTTAATAATGTAAACCGGGCAGGCGATCAAATGCTCAGCGCTAGATTATTAACTCTTGCGAGAAGCCTTAATGATACTATCAGGCTTTCCAAATTCTTTACTAAACCTCTTTTGCCAGGGGGAGTAAGTGGTACACCTACTTTTGTTGCTTTTGATAATGGTGCTACAGCAGCACCACCAACATTATCTATAACTGTAGGCGGAACAACTACCTATTTTTTAAGATCAAAGTATGGTACTTATCTTACGGGAGCAGGTGAACCATTAACCACAACAACTCCAGGCGGGCAAACTCCAATTAGAATATTAACCAATGCCCAGGTACAATTTATACTTGCTGAATCTGCATTAATATTGGGAACAGCAGGTGTTGCCAATACATATTACCAGGCTGGTATCACAGCCTCAATGCAAAAGGTAGGAATGACGGCTGCAGAAATTACAAATTATTTTGCAACCAATCCTAGTGTTGTGACACTTAGTGGTACAACAGAAGAACAACGTCAGCAGATAATAACACAAAAATATATCTCATGGATTGGGAATGGGATAGAAGCGTATAATGATTACAGAAGAACAGGTTACCCGGCTTTAGCGTTGGTAAACAATGCGGCGGGGGATAATCCCAATGTACTCCCTACCAGGTTACCCTATACCCAAACGGAGCTTTCATCTAATCCTAATGCGCCTAAGCCAAGGCCTAAAACAGATGTGAAGCTTTGGTTTGCTAAATAAATGATTATATCAAAAACAGATAATAAAAAATTATGAAAAAAAATATGAAATTCTTTTCATTCCTGTTTTTAACAGTGATAATGATAAGCTGTAAAAAAGAAGAATTTAATGGATTAAGTGATGTAAGACCTGCTGTACCTGTTACAGTAACAAATGCAATAGATTATCGTCCCGAACCTACTGTTAGTACATCAAAAGCTGCAGGTGGTGCTATCCAGATAATTCTGGCCATTCCTGCCGGTACCGGAAGAACCATGAAAGAAATTACCAGGATAGCAGCCAGTACAACTTACACCAAGGTACAGGGAACTACGGGATTATATAATTCTGCGGCTATACCGGTAAACGCTATTACTTATACTTTTAATACTACTTTAGCAGAGTATGTTGTAAAGGGTCCTGGGGTTATTCCAACTGTTTCTACCACAGCGGGAACAGAATTGGCAAACCGGTTTTACTTTTTAATAACTTTAGATGACGGATCGCAAATCATACCGGAATCGGTAAGAGTGCTTGTTACCAATTAGTATTTCTTCAAAAAATTATAGTTATCCATTCTAAAATGCTATCAGGATATCAGTAAAAATATAAAAAGCGGCTCTTAAAGAGGAGCCGCTTTTTTGCACTATAATTTTTTTAAAACCTTACTTCAACAGCTCCGCCAGCTTACCCTGTAATCCACCTTCCCTGAGCGATACAGCAATAATTTTTCCCTGCGGATCTAACAGCACATTATAAGGAATACCATCATAGCCAAATAATTTTACGGTAGCATTTTCCCAGCCTTTTAAATCAGACACCTGCTTCCAGGAAAGATTATCTGCTTTTATAGCCTGCAGCCATTTGTTTTTATCATCATCAAGCGATACGCCAAGGATAGTAAAGTTTTTATTTTTAAATTGATTGTATGCAGCTACTACATTGGGATTTTCGCCACGGCAGGGGCCGCACCAGCTGGCCCAAAAATCTACAAGAACATATTTTCCTCTTAGCACGCTAAGTTTAAAAGGTTTTCCTTCGGTATCATTCATGGTAAAATCCGGGGCCATACTGCCCACTACAGGAGTAGAAGAATTGGTGGTGGCCGGTTTATTTTTTTCTGCAAGCATTTCGTTAAACTGTGTAACTACGCCTGCTATGCCCTGGTGTGTGGGAAAACGTTTTACCAGGTTTGGAATAACCGTATTCAACATTGCAGGATCTATACTTTGGGTATAGCCTAATGCAAATAAAGCTACCACAGGTTGAGAAATGGTATCAATATATCCGGTAATAAATTTATTAAAGCGGTTATTTATTTCAGAAAGTTTCAGACTTTCCGCTGCCACAGCACTGTCTGTATTTTTATTTGTTTTTAAACTGTCTACCCTTCTGCTTGTAGATACAAGGTTTAACCTCTGGTCTTCAATATTAATCAACAGATTTTTTAAAGCAATATTGGCGGGGCTGTTAAAGTCGGGGCCCTGCAGGCTTACATCTTTAATATCTGCCTTAAAATTAATAGTGGGTTTATCATTAATAAAAATAAAGCCGCTGTTCATTTTTTCAAACCTTATCCTGTATAAGCCATCTTCGCTTGCAATAGACGAAACCTTAAACTGTCCATTCTTTATTTCGGCAGTATCCAGCACCTGTGGGTCCTGCTGGCTGAAAAACAATTGCTCTAAATATATTTTTTGATCGTCTACATTTTTAACGCTACCGTTAACGGTAAACTTTCCTTTTTCTTCTTTGTTATTGCAGGCCAGTAATAATATACCCAGCGCAAAAACAGGCAGTAATTTTTTTATGTTCATATTTATTTAATTGTATTATTTATTTAATTCCTGTTCCAGCATTTGGTTTACCATTTTCATATCCGCTTTGCCCATGCTAAGTTTTTTTACCTGGCCTGCAAACAAACCTACCAGGTTTTTTTTGCCCGCCTGGTATTCTTTTACTTTATCGGGCATAGATGCCAGCGTTTCTTTTACCCATTGTTCTACGGTGCCTTCATCGCTTTCCTGCAGCAGGTTCATAGAAGCGGCTATCTGTTGCGGCTCATCATTACCGTTAGCCATCATTGCAGCAAGCAATTTTGTACTTGCTGTATTAAAACTTATTTTACCTGTTTCTGTAAAATTAATTAACGATGCCAGCCGGGCTGCCGGTAAAGGAAACTGTTGCAGGCTTACAGCGTTTTCGTTACACCAGGCTTTTATAGGTCCCAGCATCCAGTTGGCAGCAGCTTTGTAATGAGTGTAACCCGTAATGAGCTGTTCATAAAATGCAGCATCTTCTTTATCGCTGCATATTACTGCTGCATTATAGTGCGATAACCCATACGCTTCTTTATATTTTTTTTGCAAAGCCTCCGGCATTACTGGCATTGATGCTTTAATGGTTTCTATATGTTTGTCAGAAATATAAAAAGCAGGTAAATCGGGCTCAGGAAAATAACGGTAATCATCTGCTTCTTCCTTGCTCCTGAGGGCAAAAGTTGTTCCATTATCTGCATTAAAACTACGGGTTTGCTGCAGGATGGGTTCGTTGTTTTCTACCAGTTGTATCAACCTTTCTGTTTCTACTTCAATGGCTTTTTTTACATTGCGTATGCTGTTCAGGTTTTTTACTTCTACCCGGGTGCCCAGTTTGGTTTCGCCTGCAGGGCGGATAGAAATATTTGCATCGCAACGTAAGCTTCCTTCTTCCATATTACCATCACATACATCTAACCAGCGAACCAGTTTTCGTAATTCTGTTAAAAAAATAAAAGCATCTTCTGAGCTATGCAGGCAGGGTTCTGTTACAATTTCCAACAGGGGCGTGCCGGCACGGTTAAGGTCTACGCAGCTATAACTATCTACCAGGTCATGAATACTTTTGCCGGCATCTTCTTCCATATGAATACGGTTGAGCACAACTTTTTTTTCTCCTTCACCTGTTTGTATAGCAAGATATCCTCCATTGCAAACAGGGGCTGTATGCTGGCTTACCTGGTAACCCTTAGGAAGATCAGGATAAAAATAATTTTTGCGGGCAAAATAATTATGCTGAGTAATAGAGCAGTTAAGCGAAATGCCCAACTTTACTGCAAGATCAATTACTTCTTTATTCATTACAGGTAATGTGCCTGGGTGCGCTAATGAAATGGGGCTCACCTGTGTGTTTGGCTCTGCGCCAAATGCAATAGAGTCGCCGGAAAATAATTTGCTGTTGGTTAATAACTGCGCATGTACTTCCAGCCCTATAACTGCCTGGTATTTTTCGTTATTTTTCACGGCTGCAAAGATAGGTCATTAGGTCAATAGGGTCAATGGGCAATGGGCAATGGTTAATGGTTTATGGGCAATAGGCAATAGGCAATGGGCAATGGGCAATGGGCAATGGGCAATAGACGTTTTGCAAGGTAACTGCAAATGATTTATTGACTCAATGACCTATTGACTTATTTTAACCCCCAAGATAAAAAAAGCACCGGCAAAAATGCCGATGCTTTTCCCTGTTTTATGGATGGCTATAAATTAGCAGTTTTTAATTTCTTTGCAATTTTAATTTCAAATTTCATATCCGTATTATTTCTTTTGGCTGAAACAGGGTAAGAAGATTTAGATGCATTTTCATGAAGCTGTTCTCTTGCCTCATCTGTATTATTTACTTTTACTCCGCCTATTTCTGTTATTACATCGTCTTTTTTTAAACCCGCTTTTTCTGCAGCAGAACCTTCTTCTACTTCCAGTACTTTAACACCGCTGCCCTCTTCAAGATCCTGAATTTTTAAACCCAGTTTAGGGCTACGGTTAAAACCACCTTGCATATTAAATTCGTCCATATTAAAGTCAAATTCGCCCGGTGGCATAACTCCATTTGGAGCCATTGGAGACCTTGGGAAAGAGTAGGATTTTGAACCACCTTCGGGAGTGGTAAAAGAAAAACTCCTGGTTTCTTTACGTTCCTGCAGTATGGCTTTAGTAGTTTTATCTTTACCTTC
>JAYVGA010000398.1:0-7215 GCA_043772635.1 Chitinophagaceae bacterium | reverse complement strand
ACCCCTCTTTAAATTCTCCTTAATCATTTATCCGAATGCAGCCATTCAAATGGAAAGAGCGGGATATTACGTATTATCCAGAAAAAAATAATAAGCCATAAAATAATCATCGGTTTATTTAACCATTGCCAGGCAATTAGCATTTTACCGGTAAAAAATTGTAATATGCCAATGATGATTACGGGGATAAATAAGAGGAGCAGAATATTATGATTGGCTGCTTTAGCTATATGGCCATGCAGCAGGTTATAACAGGCACGGGCACTGCCACAGCCTGCACAATCTAAACCGGTTATTTTTTTAAAAATGCAGGGAGGATAATATTTATTATGGCCGGGGGGATGATAGTAAATAATAACAGCAGCCACAAAGGCTGCTGCACATAAAAGTATAACTGCTGTTTTTTTAATCATCTATTACAACTTTAATACCCCGACCCTGCCATACCAACAAAAGCAACCATATAAATAATCCAGAATATTACAGCACCTATGGCAGCGTAAATAGCCCAGTCTTTGGCTTTTTTTGCTTCCTTTGCGGCAGCATCATACTGGCCGCTGTTCCATAAATTATCTACTTTGGTAGCAGAAATTATAGAAACAATACCCAGTGGCAAACAACAAAGCAGCGTACTTAAAATAGCCCACACCAGGTTGTTATCAGGCTTTTGCATAGGAGGCGGTATGCTGCCGCTTCCCCCGCCAACTTTTTGCCCATGCAATGATTGGGTGTTTTGCCTTTGTTCGGGTGTAACTCTTATCACACCATCGGGCAATACTTTTTTTATCGCATCTGCAAGGTTTCGTACATCATCATCAAAACGTTTACTGTCTATTTCTACAAACTGCCTTCTGTATAATGTTTTCATATCATCGGGCAAATTTTCGGGCCGGGGCATGGGTACATCATCAAACAAAACCGGTATTACCTGTATGTTGCGGGATAGGGCAGTGGCTATTTCCAGCCGCACAAAATCATCAGCATCATCCAGGCGGCGCTTGCCGGTTGCATCTTTCATCTCTAACCAGCTTTTTCCAATTACTACAATGAGCACATCGCATTTGCGCAGAGCATTATCTATACTCACTACAAAATCATCACCAGGCAATATGGTATTAAAATCTTTAAAAATTTGTTCTTTGTCAAAATATTTTTGCAGTTCATTGTACAGCGCCAATGCATTCCAGCTACTGTCATCTTTTCGGTAGTTTATAAAAATTGTTCCGGGAAGACTTGCCATAAGCGTAGAGTTTTAATGGGATTAGTAAATTAAATTAATAGGTTCCAAAATATACATATTGTTTTAGATATGCAAGTATTAAAATAGTTACTGGCAGATTCTTGTTAATAAAAGCTTCGCTTTTGTTTTGTAGCCGGTAAGTAGGAAAGACGAAAATAAAATAAAATATAAAACGTCTTACCGCCTTTGCAGCTTGCCCCGCTTTTTTGCGGGCGCAAAAAAATCATCGCAGGTAAAAAACTTCACTTTTGGTATTTTGCCGGTAAGTAGGAAAGACGAAAAAAAAATATAAAACGCCTTACCGCCTTTCCAGCTTGCCCCGCTTTTTTGCGGGGGCAAAAAAATCATCGCAGGTAAAAAGCTTCGCTTTTGATATTTTGCCGGTAAGACGGGAAGACGAAAAGAAAAAACATAAAGCGTCTTTCCGTCTTACCGGCAAAAAAATTATATCCAGTTCATATCAATAACAATAGTTTTTGCTCCTTTAATTTCAGCTTCTCTTACCATATGTTGTGTGCCTCCAACGCCATCGCCACCTTTGCCATCCCATAAAGCTATCAGCGTCATATGCAGCCCACCATTGGTTAGTGCGGCATGCAGTTCCCAAAAGTTATTTCTTTTCCAGATATCATAATCTGGTTTTTTGCCTAACCACCTGGGCAATACGGTAGAATTGGCCAGCACAAATACCGGCAGCTTGCGGTACAGCCTGTTAAAACGGTCTATCCATTCATGCCCTGCAAAAGCTACCGATGCTGCAATAAACTGTTCCCTGGGCAAAGCCAAAAATAATTTTGTGGGTATGCCCAGCTCTTCGCATACTTCATGAAAAATAATATCTGCCCCACATGCACCACCGCTAATACCGGTTGTATCGGGCCCTGTATTTTGCAATTCCATTTGTATGGCCAGTTTTATTTTTTCTCTCACTGCATTTTCTTTTGCAGCCGGAAAGCGGGGCTGCGGCCGGCCGGGTTTATCAAGCATATGGCCGGTAAATAAAAGATAATTTCTTTTTTGTGCGGGCGATATTTCTACCGCCGGAAAAGCGCTTAATGCTGCGGCTGCATTTTGTGGCAGTACATCCAGCATTTTAAACATGCGTACCTGCCGCAGTGCTGTTTCTCTTTGCAGCTGGTTGGCATTCTGAAGGGCTCTCCGGTAAAGCAAACTTACCCTGGCGGCCCTGTTGCTGGTAATGCAAACAAGATCTGCCTCGGTAATGTTTAACCAGCTTTCTGCCTGTTCTTCATCGGTCATTTTTTCTTTGCAAATATTTATGGCCAGCCTTATGCATACGGCCAACTCGCTGTGTTTATTTTTATATTCTTCTATTTTTTCTGCGGCATCTTCCTCTGTTTCAAAAGCCTGGCTCCAGGTATCCGGATGTCTTTCTGCAAGGGCAAGTATGATGGTTAAAAAACCCAGTGCATTAATACCGCAATGAAAATGATGGAGATTTTCATAATACCCTTTTTCATAATTTTCATAAGCAAGCTGCAGGTAAGCACTCTGCAGGGCAGTTTCAGAAACATTTTCGGGTGGTGCAGATTTTACTTCATTTACCCAGCGGCTTTTAAAGTTGCGGCCTTTTAGCGCATATATACAAGAGAGATCATTGCCGGCAGTTGCATGATTTTCAAACAGGGTATCTATGGCCATATCCGATTTTGCCAGTAACGACTCAGAGTCCATGATGCTGCATGCCAGTTCCTGTTCGCTAAGCCTCTGGTAAATGGTAGCGAGGTTTATATTGGTCTGTTTATCCGATGCATTGATCTGTTTTATTTTTTTCCATACATCTCTTGCATAATCATAGGCCTCCATATTTACCAATGCTTCTCCTATAATGCGGTGTGCAGGAATCTTCCATGAAAAATATTCTGCTTCCGATGCCAGCAGTGCCAGCTTGCCGGGTTCCTGTGCCCTTATGGCCATTTCGGTTTCTTCTAAAAAATCGGCGGGTACAATAAAAAATTTTTCGGTGTCCTGTACTCCCAGGTGCGGCATGGTGAAAAATACGGGGCTGTCTATACGGTTGCTAAGCTGGCTGTCCTGCATGCTGCTTATGAGCTGCGCAATGGCAGCGGCAGGATTATCTTTATCGTAGGTTACAAATCTAAAGCCCAGGATGTCGAAAGGCGTTTCGTCAAACCCGGGGCATTTAATTAAAACGGTGGTTTTATTTTTTAAGGCATGGCGTATGCCCAATTCGTAAAAAACATTGGCGTTGTGAATGCTGATATCTGCAATAACAATATCGGCCAGCAGCAGCAGCGAAAACATATCTTCCCGTATCTCTCCCGATTCAAATATTTTTCCGGTTGTGCCGCCGCTAAGTTGCAAAATTTCTAAAGCAGGCAAAATAAGTTCCCGTTCTACCCGGTCAAAATCAAAAGCAATTACATCCCCGGTATTACCAGAAAGGTTTGTTTTATTAATAACCTTCTTTGTGCCAAAAGGCCGTACAACAAATACCTCCATAGCGAAAACATTTTAGTAGTATAAAAAGCGTTTGTACTTTACCGTGTTGTATTTGCAGATTAAGGCAGAGGCGGGGTTTTATAAATGGATACCGGGGTGGTTATTAAAGTTATTAACTAATTTTTTTAAAAGAAGATTTTTTTTGATGGAGGCTTTTAATACAAAAATCTTCTGCAGATGGTGAAGTCCTTTCTTTAAATTTAAAGATGCAAACAACCATTGCCTGCAACCAAACAATCATCTTTTGCTGCCATAACCAGCCTCCCCTCCACCGCCTGGGTTTTAACCAGCGGTGAATAGTATTGTTGCATTACTTTATCTCTTGCTCTACTCTTCCAAAAAATAACAACTTTTACGATTTACAAGCCGGCGGCAGCTAAGTTAATTTCATCGGTATTTCGGTCATACGGAGACCGTAAGACCTGTGTTAAAAAATAATTGTTTGTTTAATAAATCTATTGTATTACCTTGTTTCAAGTTTTCATAGGGTACGGATTAAAAAATTGCCGGGGTTTCTACCCTGGCTTTTCTTTTTTATACCAAAAAAGCCGCATAACTGCGGCTCTCTTAAATGAAAATATTTTTTTCTAATGCTTAAATATCATGAGCAAATTGCTCATTTTTTCTTTCAGCATTTTGCGGTGCACAATAAAATCTAAAAAGCCATGTTCCAGTAAAAATTCGCTGCGCTGAAAACCGGGAGGTAAATCTCTTTTAATGGTTTCTTTAATAACACGTGGGCCTGCAAAACCCACAAGGGCATTAGGCTCGCCGCATATGATATCGCCCAGCATGGCAAAAGAGGCTGTGGTACCGCCAAAGGTAGGATCTGTGCAAAGCGATATATAAGGTATTTTAGCATCGGCAAGCTGGGTAAGCTTGCCACTGGTTTTGGCCAGCTGCATTAAAGAAAATGCGCTCTCCATCATACGGGCACCGCCACTTTTATTAATAATCATAAAAGGAACTTTATGCTGTATGCAGTAATCGCAGGCACGGCTTATTTTTTCGCCCATTACACTGCCCAGGCTGCCACCAATAAATTCAAAATCCATACAGGCTACTACCAGTTCAAAATCGTTTACTTTACCATGTGCTACGGTTATACTGTCGTGTACATCTGTTTTGCTATAAGTATCCCGCAGCCTGTCTTTGTAGGGTTTAAGGTCTACAAAGTTCAGCAGGTCTTTACTGCGGATGTTGGCAAATAGTTCTGTATACAAGTTGCCATCAAAAAGGATATCAAAATATTCTTCGCTGCCAATGCGGTGGTGATGATCGCATTTGGGGCATACAAATTTATTTTCGCTCAGCTCGGCCACGGTGCAGGTGTATTTGCAATCGGGGCATTTTGTCCAGAGGCCTTCGGGCGCATCTTTTTTATCTTTGGTACTGGTTAAAATACCTTTTTTAATGCGTTTAAACCAAGAGGCTTTCGTTTCTTCTGCTGTGCCTTCTTCACCGGCAAGGTTGGCGTCAAAATCTTCTTCTTGAATCATGGTTGGGTTGTTGAGAGATGAGTTGAGAGCCTATAGCTGTGAGCCTTTAGCCGTGAGCCGTGAGTTGTAAGCCAGAAGTTGTGAATCGTAGCTCAAAGCTAACCGCTCACGGCTAAAGGCTAATTTCTTACTGCTCTCAGTTTTTACACATTCCTGTTTATACAATTTAAATCGTCAAAAGCTACTTCTAATCTTTTACTAAAAGTTTCTTCGCCCTTACGAAGCCAAACCCTTGGATCGTAATATTTTTTATTGGGTTTATCTGCGCCATCAGGATTGCCCAGCTGGCCCTGCAGGTAGGCTTCACTCTTTTTATAATTTTGTAAAATCCCTTCCCAAAAAGCCCACTGCAAATCGGTATCAATATTCATTTTAATAGCACCGTATCCTATGGCTTCCCTTATTTGATTTTGCGGAGATCCGCTGCCACCATGAAACACAAAGAACACAGGTTTGGGGCCGGTGCTTAATTTCTTTTCTATATGCACCTGGCTGTTGTGTAAAATTTCGGGACGCAGTTCCACATTGCCGGGTTTGTACACACCATGCACATTACCAAAAGCTGCTGCCACGGTAAACATTTTGCCCACTTTACTTAATTCGGTATAAGAATATTCTACATGCTCTGGCTGTGTATATAATTTATCATTCTCTACCTCGCTGTTATCTACTCCATCTTCTTCGCCACCGGTTACACCCAGCTCTATTTCTATACTCATGCCCAGGGGTGCCATACGTTTGTAAAATTCTACAGAAGTATGTATGTTTTCTTCAATAGGCTCTTCACTTAAATCAAGCATATGCGAGCTAAAAAGTGGCTGACCTTTTTCTTTATAAAATTGTTCTCCTGCATCTATCAATCCACTTATCCAGGGAAGCCATGTTTTAGAAGCATGATCGGTATGCAGTACAACCGGCACACCATAATGTTTTGCTACATTATGTATATGCAGTGCACCGGAAACTGCGCCAGAAATATTGGCCTGCATTTTATCATTGGGCATTCCTTTGCCGGCAATAAACTGTGCACCGCCATTACTAAATTGTATAATTACCGGCGATTTTACTTTTGCTGCCGTTTCTAAAACAGCATTAATAGTGTTGGTACAAGTGCAGTTTACTGCAGGCAATGCAAACTGGTTGTCTTTTGCGTCGTTGTAAAGCGCTTCTAATTCTGCACCGTGCAATACACCGGCATTGTATTTACTCATAGTTGGTTGTTTTTTGGCAAAATTAAGTGAATTTGGGTTTTTATGAAATGTTATTTGAATACTATGTGATTTAAGAGCCTTATAAGAATATAGTTTAAAACTCTTGGAGGGAATTTTTTTTTGCAGAGAGAACAAGGAGAAAAGGAGGAAAAAAAGAGAAAGTACGTTCTATACCTGTTTTCAAAGTCAGAAGAATAAAAAAGTATTTTGCATTTTCTCTTTAACTTCTTTACTTCCATGTTCTCTTTGCCTGTAAATATGTACCCATTAGCTTTTTAAAATATCCTGGTGCCAGCAATAACCTGCTGCCATACCAACTAAACATTTCTCCATCTGCCAAAAAAATTTTTACACCAGGCAATTGCTTTTGCAGATCATCTACATGTTTTTGTTTAAAAGGGTAGGGCTCGCTGCTCAATAATAATAATTGGCAGCCGGCATTTCGTATGTCGGAAATATTAATTTCCGGATATCTTTTTTTATCTGCAAAAATATTTTTTAACCCGGCCCATCTCAACATATCATTTATAAAAGTACCGGAGCCAATGGTCATATAAGGATCTTTCCAAATTAAATAGCAGGCCGCAATGGGTGAGGGAACAAGGGAATTTGGGATGGGGGAAGTGTGAGCGTTAAGGCTGGCAAATTCTTTTTTTATTTCTTTTACCAATTGCAGTGCCTGCTGTTTTTTATTTACAAACTGGCCTAAATCTTCAATCATTTTTAAAGCATCGGCCAGGGTATTTACATCCGTTAACCAAACTGTAAAATCTGCAGCAAG
>JAYVGA010000397.1:0-6770 GCA_043772635.1 Chitinophagaceae bacterium | reverse complement strand
TTCATCGGCATACATAATGGCAACATTTTAGACCAGATAAATTTCAGGCAAACAACTCAAACAGATTTCTTAATCCTGTCATGGAGCCATTACCGTTCTGTAACCTGCGCCATAACCACAAAAAATTCCCAGGGCTCCATTGCTGATATTGCCAATAACTTTATTGGGCTGTGCAAAGGGATTGCCAATGCTCTGATAAGCAAATTCCCAGGTAGTCCAAAAAGTATAAGATGCTTTATTAATGGCACAAAACTTAAGGGTTACTGTATCGCCCCTGTTAAAAAAACTGCTGTCGGCTTTTACCGGGTTATTCCGGTTCAACCCCTGCGGCAATTGTATCTGGTAAGTGCTGCCATCTATCACCTGGTCGTCAAAAACATTTTCGCCGGGCAAAAAAGGCTCACTGTTCTTTTTGGTAAAATACCTTACATAATTTCCCCTGCCTGCAGGGTCGGTAGCTTTAATATACAATGCTCTTTTGTTGGTATCGGGGTTTTGCGGAGCAGGTTTAAAAAATACCGAGTCAGGATAATTTATGCTTGCCGGAATATTCGTTTCGGCATTGTATTCTTTGCCCTCTGCTATAATTTTTAAAGTATAGGTTTTATTAAGCTCCCCTTTAAATGCTGTAGATAAATTTGCACTATCGGTACTGTAATAATACGCATTAAGGCCGGGAGCCAGGGGTACAGCATATTCTTTTAACCGGTGCGTAAGGGTGCCGTTGGATATAAATACTTCTGCATTTCTTACAAAAGAACCGGTTAACAATGCCAGGTCTATTTGCTGATAATAAGAAAAACTTTTGGTGAGAACTATAACCGGTGCCTGGTTATTTTCTATCTGGCCATCTACAGTTAATACCGGCACAGATTCTTTAAGGTTAAGATCAATATTTTTTTCACAGGAAAAAAAAGCCAGCAGGCTCCCTAACATCATCCATTTTTTCATTGTGCAAATTTAGCCGTTTTAATAATGTTTTCCTTTGCCTCTTTAAAATATAGCAAATCTTAACAGGGATATACAAAATGAAGCCGAAAAGGTTTTGAGTTTTTAATTTAGGCGGTAAGGCGGTAAGGCGAAAAGAAAAATATTAAACTGAAAACCCCTTATCGCCTTCCCGGCAATTTTTTATTCCCTTTACGTCCCCGAAAATATCAGGGCAGGCGCTAAGGCGGTAAGGCGAAAAGAAGAATTAAGCCGTAAACGACTTACAGGTTTCCCGGCAATTTTTTATTTATTTTTCGCCGGCAAGACGAAAAGAAAATATTAAACTTAAAACGCCTTATCGCCTTCCCGGCATTTTTTTTAATTTTTTTTTTCAGAATGATTTATTTTTTTGTACACTCATAATCACCGTTCACTAATCTATAACGGCCACCCAATAATTTAACCTGCAAATAATTTTGAATACCGGATAAAGTTTCTATTTTTAAAGCAGCAAAATAATAACCCCCTGATTTTCTCCTCTTCAGCTTCCTGATTTTTTTACATTTTTAATACTATTGCTATGCAACAGCAAACCTTAACTGCTTTACTGGCATCCATTACAGGCAATCTTTATGCCTCTACCTCCGAAGAAGAAATGCAGCTGGATACCCTGCAGGAACAATTGGCCCAAACCCTGCAGCACCAGGATATAAGCAGTACCGGTAATCAAAAGTTATCTTATGAGTCGTCTGATTTTTTCTTTGCACAAAATATAAAAGGAAACCGCCTGCAAAAAATTGATGAAAAGGTGAAAATGGTTTTGCAGAATAATTTCAGCAACGATTTAAAAGTATTTGTAAGAGAAACGCCGGTGATATCTTCTCAAATTGCCGGCAGTGTACCTGTATGGGCCGGTGGAGGAAGAATCTTAAATACGCTGGGGCCCTTTATAGGCAGGGATGGAAGATGGCGCTGGTTTGACTTTTATAAAGTAGAAAAACTGGTGGCCCTGTATTTCCAGGGGCAGCCTTTTCCGGCCATATTATTTAAAGCAGAGTTTACAGTAAGAAATATTATTGGCCCCATACAGCCGCCGGAAATTACAAAACAATACAAACTGCTGCCCGGCAGTGTATGGGTAAATGCCAGGCTCTTAAGCAATACAGCACCAGCCGACCGCTACTGTGGCATCCGTATAAAAGAAGGCAGCATCAGCCTTAGCACCATGCCACAATTAATAAGTAACCATTTAACGGTTGCTCCCAATACCACTGTGCAGGTATCTTTAAATATGGAGCAGCCTGTACCTGCTGCTGTGGCCGCAGCAGACGAACATGGGGCAGATGCAAGAGCACTGGATATTACCCTTCCCGCTAAATGGGCATTTTCTTTTACCGCTGCAACGCATAATATTGCTACGTTAGATCCGCTGAGCTGGACCATTTATGGCCAGCGGGGTAACAGCGAATGGAAGGGCGATCAAAATATTTTATTTGATGTATTTACCAATCGTCTTCTCGTGGCCATGGGAACAGCACAACCTGATTTTAAGGTGAGCCAATGCCTCTCCCCTTTTATAAGTTCAAGTGGTACAGCACCCATAAAAAATTCGTGGTGGGGTATTGCAACTGCGGTAATAGATATTAATAACACCGTAGAGGCAGATGGCAACGGTGCTGTAATTTTATTGCTGGATAAAGGATTAAGCTGCACAAGAAAAGGCGTTACAGGTTCCGATACTTTATTACCCAATCCTTTTATTATTGCAGAGCCGGGCCGCATTGGAATTACAGATATTAAAAGCAATGCACTTGGCAGTACGCAACAGATAAATTTGTGGAAAGACGAAATTAATACCCATGGCACATCGGTATTATTTACTTATTTAAAAGAGGCTGTTTTTATTTACAATACTTTAAGCAAAGGCGATGAAGTACTCGTATCTAACTGCAATGCTGATGTACTTACAGACCGGCCTTTAAAAGTTAATGGAGAAGCCCTTGCCGTTATCACCAAAAAAAGTGTGGTGCTCTTTGCATCTAATGCAAAAAAACAAACTGCATTGCTGTACGATGATAATATTATTTTTGATAACAGCAAACCTATACCCGGCACTGTTGCTGCTACCATTAAACCCATTGCACTTGCTTTAGAAAATGCATTGTTTACCACCACGCCGGTAAACGGATGCCTGCTCACTGCCGATTGTACACCCGACTGGAAAAAAGCTACTTATGCCAAATTATTTTTAACCGTAGGCTTGTACGCCTACCTCCCTACCCTACCCGATCCTTATGCCGCCAATATAAATTTATTAAAAAGGCAATACCGAAATGCAAACAACAATTTTGCTGTTTCTGATAATGCAAGTCAGCAGGTATGGTTGTGGCTGGTGTGCCGCATAAGCAGCAAGCCCAACACAGATCCTGCAAATGAAAAGGGTTTTGATGCAGTTAAAACATCTTTTCATTTTGGTAATTTACCTTTTGATGATGATGAAACTGCCCGTGAGAATAATCCCAACAAAGCACTTATAAATGCCGGTACACTGCGCTCTAAAAGAGGTGCAGAAATGTTGAGCTCACAAAATGTGAGAGCTGCCATGTTTAATGTAGCAGCCGGCCAGAGTGGTGCAGAAGAAATTAAAACACTTGCTATGATGAGCAATGCTTCTTTTGCCAACGATATAAATTATGAAAAGCTTTGGGACGATACTTTTGGCAACAAACTAACTGATGCTTTTGCATTGCTGGATGTGAGCAGCAATGCCAGCCAGATGGGTATAAGTTTTGGCATGTTTGGCCAGGGAAGAATGGCCATGGTGCCCACTGCCACCATTGCAGCTACTGCAACAGATACTACCGTAAATAATGCCCTGCCTTTTATGGTGCAGGATATGAGTGTAATGGCAAAAGGAATTAATGTGCGTGCATTTACTTTACCGCTGGTGGCGTGGGAGCCGGTGTTTAACCTCACCTTATCCAGCGATACCAGGGATCCGGATATCTTTTTTAATTATTATCCCAATGATGGTGGCCCATCCAGGCTCTTTAATCAATCTCCTAAACCTGTAGCCTTAGCGCCAATACCCGTTACCGATTTTTTATTATCAGAATTTAAGGAAACACCAAAATCTGCTACCATCGGCACTTTTACATTACCCTTTGGTATGAGGGCTATTGCAGGATTTACTTTAGGCGGGGCTCAAACCATCAAACCTTCCTTTACACCCAACCGCCCCAATTTTAATAAATGGAAAGGTGGTTTACAGTTTTCTATTATTGCAGGCAATCATGGAAAAAATCCTCCGGGCGACCCCGCCATGAACGACAGCCCCATGCTGGAAGGATACACTTTACAACTCAATAATATTTTAAAAATTGATGGTACACCAAATGGTACCAGTACACTGGCATTTCAACCCACTTTTATTTTTAATAACGAATTTTTTAATCTTTCTAAAGAGCGTGGTGTACCCGTAAGCCGTATAGATATTAGTGGGTATGGTGCCAATATGTTCAGCAACTGGCTAAGCCCTTCTGCTGTTTTTGCTGCAACCAGCCAGGCAAGGTTTGATGTAATGCTGGGCCGTACAGCACACGAAGTGGTGCAGGTAAAATCTATTTTATATCCCTGGGGCGTACGGGTAGTAAGAACAATTACTTTACACAGAGAAAGCAGCGGATATGTGTACCGGCAGGATAGTGGCTGGCAGGCAGAATCCGATGGACTGTTTGATTTCCGTTATAAAAAATTAGAAACAGATCCAGATTTTACAACACCTTTTAAAATTCATCCCGGTGTGGTAAGGGGTTTATTTAATGTTAGAAATATCAGGATTGATAATAGTATTACTCCCTTTATTGAAACACCTGATACAAGATGTGAAGCTGTATTTTTTGATGCAGATGTAGAAATAGAAAATGTAGTGCAGGGTAAAAATGCTGCAAAAGATAAACAGGGAAATGTACACGCCAACTGCGTTGTATCTAAAGGAATTTTAGGATATGTGCAGCTGGCACCAAGGGATAAGCCCATAGAAGAAACACAGTTTAGAAGTTTACTGCTTCAGCAAAATGGATCTATTGGTGGCAGCATAGATTGCCAGGTAGACATCAACCAAAGTAATCAAAACATGCGCCTCAACCGTTTTGATATCAGCACATCTGTAGATACTGGTGGCAAGCCCATTTTTGTAGCTGCAGCAAGAGGTAATGTGGTACTGCCAAAAGATGGAAGCTGGAGTATAGTGCAGCACAATGCCGGCACCGGCGAAGTAACCCCATTAGCCGAAGGACTATCGGTGCCGCTTATACGGGAAGGTTTGTGGGTTGCAGGAAAAGTAATAGATGAGGCTGCTGCAAAATTAAAACTGGTGCGTATGGCCCATCCTATGGAACTGCTGCGAAATGTGGCGGCAGATACCACCAACTTTGGTATACTGCAAAACATGGGTACACAAAAAGCTTTGTTTCTCACTCCATCTTTTAAAAATTTAGAAAAAACACTTTTAAGTAAAACGCCACCGCTCTTTGCAGATGCTTACCGGATGATGACGGGCAAAGGAATTTTTCCCAATATTGGCGATGCCGTTACAGATTTTGGAAAAGCATTTTCGCTGATGCAGGGCGTAGATGGTGCAGGAAATGCCATTGCAAAAGCATTTGATATTGAAGGTATAAAAGATGGCGCCAGCGATGTATTTAAATTATTAAAAATAGATGCAGTAAAACAGGGCGAAGCAGCAATAGAACAGGGAATGGAACTGGTAAAGGGAGCCGTGGGCGGCGTTATTGATAAGGCATTAAAATTTGATATACCCGATGTGGATATACCGCTGGTAGAAATGAAGGGCCTTAGAATTTATATAGAATACAAAACCAGTAAGCTGGATAAAAATAAACCCAAGGATGATGCACCGGGCACAAAAGAAGAAGGAAAATTAAATTTTGATATCGCTTCTAAAATTGGTGCCGCCGCAACAGATGCTGCAGAAACATGGAAGGGAAGGCTGAACAATTTATCTATGGTGGTAGACCTTGGCGATTTTGAAAGGCTGATGAGAATAAAAGGAAACTTTGATTCTAAAAAAGGAAAAGCCGCAGGATACGGTGGGGCGGAAACCGGCGAGGGCGGATTGCCCACTCCCGAAATTGAGTTCCACCCTGCCCTGCAACCCATAATAGATTTGCTGCAGGTACTGGCACAACTCTCTGCAGGCGATTATGGCGCTGCCTTAAAAAAAGGTTTAAAAATTGCCATGGGCAATGCCGGAGAAATTTGGGAATACAAATTTGAAGCTACCAAAGAAATTCCCCTGGTTCGTTTTCCGCCTACAAAAGCTTTGTACGATAATCCCCAAACACCGCTTAAGCTTGAAGCCTCTATGGGTCTGGGCGTTTATTTTAATGCTGCGTTAAAAGTTACTACCGACCCCACCCAGCTATTACCTACTGCCGGTGCCTTTTTAAAATTTCATGGGGGCCTTAGTGTAATGTGTGTGTCTGTGGGTGTAGGTACTATTTATGCCGTTGGCTCGGTAGATGTAAAAATTGCATGCGACACTGCCGTAGGCCCCAACCTTACTTTAAAATTTGGCTTTGGCGCAAGCATAACAGTGGGCTTACCTGTTGTAGGAAATGCCACCGTAACATTTATGGTGGGAGTAGAAATGTATGCAGACAGTAAAGAGATAAGTATAACAGCCTTTATGTATTTCCGTGGGCATGCAGAATTGTTGGGAGGCCTGGTAGGTGTAACCATTACCATAGAAGCAAAGGGCACAATAAAAAGAGTGGGTATGGGTACACCAAACGCCAAAACAGAATGCTCTGCACAGG
>JAYVGA010000396.1:0-11121 GCA_043772635.1 Chitinophagaceae bacterium | reverse complement strand
CATGTCTTGACTGCAATTGAAAAAAAACATAAACAACAGCATTCAGGGAAAGTAACAATGCTGATAATGGATATAAATAAAAATATCGCAAATAACCTGGCAAAGCTCTATTTTTTCTAATGACAAAAGCCATTATAAAAGAAATAAGAATTACAATTGAACCGACAATTATTACAATTTTATGAAAATTTCCCACAGTACAATACTACTTTTTTATTTTTAAACCAGTGGTAAGAAAATTCCCCTCAAATAAGGTGCTTTTTCCATTGCGTATCATTTTGGGCTGTATCATCTTTACAAAAGTTAGCAGAAACAATACAGCACTTCAAACTTATACTGTTCATAAAAGGCACATATAAAAAACCTTAAGGAAAGAGTAGTTGAGAATATGAAGGAGTATGGTAAAAGCAATCTTGCTACACACTCTGCAAATAATTGCCGCTTTATGGTACGCTGGTTTTACACACACACAAATTATTTTACAACGAAATATGAAAAAAAAATTATTTATTTTTTTGAAGTCGAAAGACCCGCCAAAAGAATATTGAATTTGTAAACAAGACACAAATATTTTTCAAAATAAAATTAATAAAACATGCGTAAAGCAAAACTATCAATGTTGGCTGCGATTATTCTGATTGCTATAAGTTGCAAAAAAGAAACATCAAGTAACCAACCATTTATGCAAAAGGGGATTGACCCGGCTAAGGTATTCAAAACCCCTGCTACAGCAGCAGAAAAACTTTTAGTTGTAAATCTTGCTAAAGTAACAGAAGTTTTGGAGGAATTATATAAGGATAAATCAAACCTTAAAGTTGTAAATGCTTCCATTTTTTCAAAAACGTATAAAGACGAGTCTATTCTTCTTAAAGATTTAATTTATCCGGAAAACAGTATGCTTCCACGTAGCTTAAAGTTTAAAAATTATACACAGAAGTGGAACGTAAGTCTTGGCCAATTTGCAAAAAACTTTTGGATTGAAGCTAATAAAAAGAATGACCCTTCTTTTGTTCAGTTTTTAAATGATTTAAATATATCAAACAATTTAGATGAAAATGGAAATGGAGTTTCAATTTATTTTCCATACAGTGATGAGTTTTTGCCTGAAGGTGGCACTTATGAGCCAATAAGCAGTATTTCAACTGCTACAGCCGATGCAGATGAAGGTTGGGGAAGTCAACCCTTTTTCATTAACGGGATATTCCAAAATTATGTTCAGGTGTTAGTTAATGATGATTACTGTTTCAATAATCCAACTCAAATAGTAGGGTTAAATGGAATAGAAATTGACCCTAATCCTGATAATACCAATCCACCACCACCGCCGCCACCACCAGGAATAAGCAGAGTCTATATTGGTGAAGGGATTTGCAAAGACCAATACGACCGCCTTATTAGTTTTACGGGAAATGGTGGAGGCTCTGAAATAAAATACTGCCACTTAACTGGTTATTTACAACCTGTTAATGGGCATGTAACTACTTTTCAAGATATCGCTTCTGTTGATTTTAGCAGAAAAAAAATAAGAAATAAAAATTGGTTGAGAAGCTATACCGTATGGGATGATGATTGGGTTCCTTCCGACCTTGAACAGATTCTTGGAATATATGAAGAAGATAACACCAACACCAAAACATTCAATGGCTCTCTTGCTACATCTGTAACTGTCGTTGCCGGTTCAACCATAACTGGTACCATAGGATATACCGTTTCAGTAACTTCGCAAGACGATATAATCAGGCAACTGAAAATATCTCGAAATGCTTACTTTACAGGATCATTTCAAAACCAGGGTCAAGATTTTAGTCCAGATGCTACATTCCTACCACTTCCATTTACACACGGGTGGCCAGCTTATGATGTACATTATTGGACTAAATCTGGAGCAAATGTTGGTTGGACTTGGCCTTATTCTACTTTTTAAAAAACGCCTTAACTTAACAGTCGGCATAATATGCCGATTGTTTTTAATAATAAATATATGAAACGTACTATTCTATCTATTGTAATAATATTTTACTTTTCTTCTTTGCAGGCTCAAAAACAAAAGCGAGTGTCAGTAGAAATTAACTATGGCCTAAATGGAAACTTTTTTGTACGCAGTTACGATGAAAAAATCCCCCAACCAGCAAAACTTTTTTATAAAAAGAATTTTATTGGCAGTATTGGAGGGTTAGAAGTAAAATATAATCTTACTGCCAATTCTACAATTAATTTGGGATATGCCAAATCTTTAAATAAAAGAGAAATTAATTACAATAATGGTATTAACGCAACTATACAATATTTTAATATCACTCATACAAACAACTTCTACCAATTATCTTATGAACAATCTTTTTCAAAAAAATTAAGGAACATTAAGATTGATGGTGGACTTTTTTATTTGAGAATGAATCAGCAGGAGATAGATGCATCCCCTTCCGGGGTTTTTTTAGAAGAGAGGAACTTTAAACACAATAAATTAGAAGAAGGTGGCGTTTTTTTAGGCCTTCATTATTCAAAAAAAATAGATACCAAATTTGATTTGGGTATAAAAAGCAGGGTCTATTATTTAATCTCTACCAGTAGTTTTGAAGCAATCACCTTAACACCTACATTAACCTATCACTTTTAAATAGATGTAATAATAAGTGATGCTTATTATATTAAGTTAGAAAACGGATACACAAAATCTTTTAATCTAAGCCTGCCAAATGGTATTTATATTTTAGTTGCAAATACCAATAGAAAAGCTTTAAGGACAAAATTCATAATTGTTAAATAAATGTAGTTTTTAAACGCCGTTTGGTTAATGTACTAAACGGCGCTTAATTTTAAATAAACTTACATTATGACAACTTCAAAAAAACTCCTGCTTATTTTATTATTTATTTTATCGGGCACGCTTAAATCGTTTTGCCAAAACAATGATGCTTTCACTTATCTCGTTGTAAACATTAATGCAAAATATGATTTTCCCAATAGCAAATATTTTGCTGTAATAAATGCAGAAGCCAGCAATAAATATGCAGCTAAAATTTACAGTTTAAACCCATATGATGGCAGCAAAAAAGTAATAAATAGAGGTGCGGTATTTTTTGCAGAGCATAAAGATTCTGCCCAGTCTATTTATAATTATTTTGTAAATGCAAGTGAGGCACTGCAGTTTTTAGCAGATGATAAATGGATATTGATTACGGTTATCAGTGAAGTAAATTCTTCTTACACAAATGAAAATGGTACAATTGTATCATCAAGGCCGGTTTATTATTTTAAAAAACAAATAATAAAGTAATGCTCCGCTTTAATAAATGCTTTTATTTTCAAGCACCGTCCCTCAATTAGATTTTTTCCCCTTTTCTTCTCCCTGGGGAGAAGGTCCCCAAAGGCCGTATGAGGTGGGAGGAATGAGGGTGAGGTATCGCACTGCTCAATAAAGAACAAATTTAAAAGTAGAAGGAAAAAATGTGTGGCTCTATTCTGAAGCACCGTCCCTCTCCATTCATGGAGAGGTAATGAGGGTAAGGTATCGCACTGCCCAATAAACAACAAATTCTAAAGTGGAAGGAGATATGTATGGCTTTATTTTGAAGCGCCGTCCCTCTACATTCATGGAGAGGGAATGAGGGTGAGGTGCACTGCTCAATAAAGAACAAATCTTAAAATGGAAGGAATAAATGTATGTCTTTATTCTGAAGCGCCGCCTCTTCTCCTTTAGGAGAAGAGGAAGGGTGATGAGGCTGGAGAGGGAATGAGGGTGAGGGAGAGTAAGGGTCTAATCTATCAACTGATTTTTCATAGCAAAAAAAACCAGGCCCACCGAGTTTTTTACTCCAAAGCGTTCCATGAGCCGGTCTTTAATAGCTTCTACGGTTCGGGCACTTATATTCATTTTAAGGGCAATTTCTGTTGCAGTAAATTCCATGCACAGTAAGGTAAGGGCTTCCTTTTCCCGTTCGCTTATTATTACTTCCGATGTAAGCGAAGGATTAAATTTTTGCTTGCTGTAATTTTTCTTTATCAGCACTTTATTTACAAAAGGATTAAGGTAAAAGCCGGTGCGCATTACATCCATTATAGCCCTTTTTATTTCTGCGGGTTCGGTACTTTTAAGCAGGTAGCCGGCAGCGCCACAATCCATTAAATGGCCCACAAAGCGCTCATCTTCGTACATGGTTAAAATAATAACACGTATGCCGGGAAAATTTTTGGTAATTATTTTTGTAGCATCAATACCATCTTTTATGGGCATCTTCAAATCGCAGAGGATAACATCGGGCATTGGTATGCAGCCGGGAATCTTTTGTAAAAGATCTTCACCATTTTCTGCTTCAAATACAAAATTAATATTTGTATAAGTTCTCATAGAAAGAATAACTCCTTTCCTGAAGATTTGATGATCGTCGGCTATACCAACATTTATTATTTCTGGGAGCATACTATGTGGGTAAAATTAAGAACATCTTTAGATATAACAAAGCTGCATTTAAAATTGTTGCCTGCAAAGGGTTGTCAACCTTTTGAAAAATATTGTAACCCGTTACATTGGGCTAAAGGTTTACAACCCTATGCTAATAAATAGTTGTAACCCTTCTGAAAAATATTGTAACCTGTTACATTTGGCTAAAGGTTTACAACCCTATGCTAATAAAGAGTTGTAACCCTTCTGAAAAATATTGTAACCCGCTACATTGTTCTAAAGGTTGACAACTCTGTGCGAAATAAGGGTTGTCAACCTTTTGAAAAATACTTAACCCGTTACACTGTGCTAAAGGTTTACAACCCGGTGCGGGCCTCTACAAAATTTAAATTAATGGTTCTTTCGGAATTTCCAATGTTACTTTATAATAAGTATGACTGTTATCTATTTCAAAAAATATACGGCCGTTTAACACATTCATACGGCTGGCTATATTTTTTAACCCAAGCCCCTGCGACATATGGTTTAGTTTTTCAAACTCAGACTGCACAATTCCTTTACCATCGTGGTGCAGCCTGATATACATATGTGTGGCGGTGGTATTTTGTGTAAGGTGTATAAAGCCACTGTTGCTGTGTTTTATAATATTGTTTATCAGTTCCTGTATAATGCGGAATATTAATAATTCCTGTTCTACTTTTAAGCGCTCCCGGTAATCGTGAAAGCGGGCACTGGCATTAAGGCTGCCGCTGCCGCTTATTTTTTGAAAAAGATCGGTGGTAGCACTTTCCAGCCCAAAGTTTTTTAAGGTGGGCGGCATAAGGCTATGGCTTATATTTCTTATAAGGAGTATGGCATCGTCTATTATTTGTTTGGCGCTAAAAATACTCTGCAGTTGCTGAGCTTTTTCCTGGTTCACCAAATTTTCGTTAAGGTAAAGCCGGGCAGTGGCCAGCAGCGGGCCGGCATCATCATGCAAATCTGCAGCTATGCGCTGGCGCTCTTCTTCCTGGAAACGGATAGAAGCATTAAGGTATATCTGTTGTTTTTCGGCCTCTAACTGTTTTAAATGCAATTGATATTTTATAACCTTGCGCTGGTGCATTATTACAAATACAATAATACCGGTGGCAAGGGTTATCATACCTATAGACCCAATAAACATAAGCTTAGATACCTCTGAGCTTGTGGAAGCCTGTAAAAAAAACATTGGCTTTTAAGAGTTTTTATTGCTGGTTAGAGAAAATTCATCAAGGTTTATATCAGAAGGTATATGGAGTGCATCGTCAGTATGTTCAATATTTTCAGAAGCAAATAAGGAAAGGCATAATAAGATGTTTTTTGTAATGGTTACAAAAGTATAAATGTAACTCATCTGCACTTTAAAGGCTTTATCGTTACTTGAAGAAATGAATAAAAAGAAAAAAAATGTTCCAGCAAAATATACAAGGTAAGCAACACATATCCAAAACGGTCTTGATTGATATAAAGGCGACATTACTACGGTCTTCATTTTCTCAAATAAATAATAAATCACATACACAATAATAAGAAAGGCAGAAACTAAATTTGTATGATTGTTAAATTGTTTTTTATCTGTTAGTATATAATCAAGTAATGCAAAAATGAAAAAGGGAATAATAATAAGTAAGATTAAATTAGCGATGAACTTCTTTTTCAATAAATAACTAAAGAATATAGAAATAATCAAGAATTCAAAAAAGGCATAAGTTTTTAGGATAGCAATGTATGCTTCCTTATTTCCTAAAACTTCCAAAGCTGAGTAAGAAAGAATTGAGAAAATAGACAGTAGGAGACTATAATATAAAAAAGCCTTTGATACTTTTGTATTCAATTTTTTATAAAAGAATATACAAAATATCAAAGGCATGAATTCTGTCAGAAGAGTTATATAGAATAAATTAATTTTGATAAGCAGTTAGTTTAATAAAGATCAAATATAACTAAGTGCTTTTCATTACCAAAATTTACTTCTTCTAAAACAACATTTCAACGATTTCTATCAAGGTTTGTACAAGTCCGCCGTGCATGGTTAAATAATTTGGTTTGTGGTCTAGCGATTAAATATCTATACAAACTTGTATCAAAATGGCCTGTTAAACAACCGGCTACTCCAAACAGGTAGTATTACGTTTCTGCCTAAAGCCAATACCACAAAGGGTTTAAAAGAAATAACGTGGCATTAACATACAAAAACTTGGGTAAATATACTATAAAAGTATAGTAAAATTACTATCCAGTTTACCCGTACCATTACTATCGTATAAAAGGCAGGAATAAAAAAAACACGAGGGAATATTTATACAAGGGATAAAGGCCTGCAAAACGCAAGAGGATTTTTGAAGCCGGAGTTTTAAAAAATCAGTTAATCGTTATTGCTATTAAATTGTGCCCAGCGTGCGCTGAAACCTTTATCTGTTATAGATAAAAGAGCAATAATAAAATTAATTAACGGGTATAAAAATACAAACCCTTTAAAAGATTTACAAGCGCATAACTCCCTTTTTAATTGGGTATATTTTTCCTGCTTAAAAAGCATAACGGGTTTTAAAAACGTAAATACACTGATAATTATGCCAGTAAATTTACTAAGTATAAAAACTAATCGGTCTGATTACCAGTTATGTAAACAGAAAATGCCCCATATATTTTTGTGAAAATTTCGGTATTAGAAAATGAAAATGTACCTTGGCGACTCTAAATCCTAAACATAACCACAACTACCACTAAATCATGAGTGCGGATAATATTATTAAGATTGCCATTGCTGATGACCACAAAATTTTCAGAGACGGAATTAAAATGGCCCTTTCGGGTAAACCCAACCTAAAAATGCTTTGGGAAGCAGAAGATGGCAAAGACATGATGCATAAAATAGCCATTAAAAAACCCGAGGTATTATTAATGGATATAAGGATGCCCGAAATTGATGGCATTAATGCCATTCCGCTTATAAGAAAAGAATATGAAGACATAAAAATCATAGTGCTCACTATGTACGACGACCAGCAGATGATAAGCAAAATGATGGAGATGGGCGCCAACGCCTACCTTACCAAAACCACAGACCCCGAAGAAATTTATGAAGCCATATTAACCTGCATGAACGATGATTTTTATTTTAACGAACTGGTGAACAGGGCAGTAATGGGCAAGCTGATGCAAAAAAAAGCTGTAAGGCAGCAGTATGGTTCTCTGCTTCCGGTAAGTTTTAATGAAAAGGAAATAAAAATACTTCAGCTGCTGGCCGAAGACAGAACAACAGAAGAAATAAGTAAAACCATATTTTTAAGCCCACGTACTATTGAAACCATAAGGCAGAATATGAAAGTAAAAGTAAATGCCAAAACCATTGGGGGCTTAATAGTATATGCAATAAGAAACAGGCTTATTGAAGGAGTTTAATAATTAATAAGTAAAATAATTAAACCAAATATGAGCATTACACGAAGCTTAGTCGTAAAATCACTATGCTTTACAAAGGGTAATTACACGCTGTTTTATTTTACTTTATAATTTCACCTTGCGCCCTGCGTTATAATACGGTAGTAATAACAACCAAAACCTTAATTTTACCTTTCTATATGAAAAAGGATCCATCAGAACCCATAACAGTAATTATAGCCGACGATCATGTATTGTACCGTGCAGGCGTAAAAACAGCCCTTAGTGCTAAAAAAGATATTAAAGTAATTGCAGAAGCAGATAACGGAATGCATCTTTTAAATCTTATAAAGACAATACCGGTAGATGTAATTTTACTTGATATACAGATGCCCATAATGGATGGCATTGCCGCATTGCCGGAAATAAAAAAAATAAGTCCCGATACCAAAATAATCATGCTCACCTTTATGGAAGACAACAGTATGATTACAAAACTGATGGAACTTGGCGCAAACAGCTACCTGGCAAAAACCAGTGACAGCGAAATTATTTACGAAGCCATTAAAACCTGTTATAACCACGAATATTATTTTAACAGCATGACCAATAAAGCGCTGCTTACTAATTTAAAGCAACGCAATATGCACCCGCCGGTGCAGCTGATGCCGCAGGAAGCCCAGTTAAATGAAAAAGAAACCACCATATTAAGGCTGATGTGCGAAGAAAAAAGTACCAAGGAAATTGCAGACATTGTAGAACTGAGCCCAAGAACAGTAGAAGCCATAAGGGATAAACTAAAAGTAAAAACGGGTGCAAAAAGTACAGCAGGTCTTATTATGTATGCTGTAAAAAATAAAATAATCCAGGAAATGTAACTGTACGATATTAAAAATAAAAGATCCCCGTATGACAGGGATTTTTTATTTTACAGCCTATGAAATTTTTTAACTACAACGGCAAATTTTATGAAGAAGGTACCCCCATAATTGGTGCCGACAGCAGGGCATTAAGATATGGGGATGGTTTGTTTGAAACCCTTAAGTTTAGCAACAATGAATTTATACTGTTACAGGATCATTTACTGCGTTTATGGGAAGGCCTGGATAAAATGCAGTTTGATAAACCAAAACTTTTTACAAAACAATATCTACGGGATGAGCTTGCTGCCCTGGTTAAAAAAAACAAAGATACCCATGCAAGAGTAAGGCTTGTTGTTTTTCGTGCAAATGGCGGGCTGTATGATGCCCTGCATCATCATCCCCAATTTATAATACAAAGCTGGCCACTTGCCGTTGCTGCAGATACTTTAAACACTAATGGCCTGCAGCTTTGCATTTATAGGGATGCACTTAAAACATGTGATGCATTCAGCAATTTAAAACACAATAATTATCTGCCTTATTTTATGGGGGCTTTATTTGCAAAAGCCAACCGCTGCAACGATGCGGTTATTCTTAATAATTATTTACGCATTTGCGATAGCAGCATAGCCAATATTTTTATGGTAAAAAACCAAATAATTTATACGCCCTCCCTGGCAGAGGGTTGTGTAGCAGGTGTGATGAGAAAATTTTTACTGCAGCAATTACCCCTGGCCGGATTTGAAGTTGTAGAAACAACCATTACGGAAGATATGCTCCTTGATGCAGATGAAGTTTTTCTGAGCAACGCTATGTACAATATGCGCTGGGTAGCAGCTATTGATGCAAAAAAATACAGCAATACCATCACAAAAAAAATATTTGATAACCTCTCACAAACAAATAAAACTATTTTTTGTTAGTGCAAACCTATGAAACAGGTAGTAAATATTTTTTGGTGCAGAAGAGATATGAGGCTTTATGATAATGCAGCCCTGTACCATGCATTAAAAAGTGAAAACCCGGTTTTACCCATCTTTATATTTGATAAAGAAATTTTAGACCGGCTGGAAAATAAGGCCGACAGGCGGGTAAATTTTATTTATGAAACCCTGAACGAAATGCAGGAAGTTTTGGTAAAAACGGGTTCTTCGCTGCAAGTGCTGCACAGCAACCCTACAGATGCTTTTACATTCTTGCTAACCCAGTACCAGGTAGAAAAAGTATTTATCAATCATGATTATGAGCCTTATGCCATACAGAGAGATACCGCCATTGCTGAGTTATTAAAAAAGCAACATATAGAACTGCACAGCTTTAAAGACCAGGTAATTTTTGAAAAAAACGAAGTGGTAAAAGACGATGGTAAACCTTACACCGTATTTACGCCCTACAGCCGCAAATGGAAAGCAGCACTAACTGAATTTCATGCGAGGCCCTACCCCACTAAAAAATATTTTAGTAATTTTTTAAAACAACAACCACTACCCATACCCACCATAGTAGATATTGGTTTTAACCAAACGGAAAAATCTTTTCCTTCTAAAATGCTTAAAGAAGAATTGATAAAACATTATGGGGAAACAAGGAATTTTCCGGGTATTAATGGTACGAGCATGCTGGGTATACATTTTAGGTTTGGCACCATAAGCATAAGGCAGGCTGCAGCCATAGCATTAAAGCTGTCGCCGGTTTTTTTAAACGAATTAATATGGCGGGATTTTTATCATATGATACTTTGTCATTTCCCCCAGGTGGGCCAGGGCAAGGCATTTAAGCCGGCATACGATAATATTGAATGGCGTAAAGACGAAGGAGAATTTAAAAAATGGTGCAATGGGCAAACAGGATACCCGCTTGTAGATGCAGGCATGCGGCAATTAAACGAAACCGGTTTTATGCACAACCGTGTACGCATGGTAGTGGCTTCTTTTTTGTGCAAACATCTTTTGCTGGACTGGCGCCTGGGTGAAGCTTATTTTGCAGAAAAATTACTGGATTTTGATCTTGCTGCCAATAATGGTGGCTGGCAGTGGGCTGCCGGCAGTGGCTGCGATGCTGCTCCTTATTTCCGCATATTTAACCCCTACCTGCAAACAAAAAAGTTTGATCCTGATTTTACTTACATAAAAAAATGGGTTCCGGAGTTCCAGGAATTTACTTATCCCAAACCAATAGTAGATCATGAAATGGCCAGAAAAAGATGCCTGGAAACTTATGCAAAAGCGGTGAGTAAGAAGTAGTGTTGTGTTAACTAAAAAGCAATAGACAATTGCTCCCTACATTTTGTAGGGAGCAACAGGCTGATAATAATCTCAAACAAAAATATCGTTTTCATTTACCGCAGTTTTATTTATAGCAGAAAAAATATCCAGCAGTTTTATTACCGCAGCCCTGCCATCCGCACCCAGGTTCAGGGAGTATTCGTTTACATAAAGATCAATGTGTTTG